>NZ_JBHXFA010000285.1:2305-3183 GCF_042724175.1 Streptomyces sp. NPDC127084 | reverse complement strand
ATGGGCTTGTGTTATAAGCGCCCGCGGTGGGTCGCCGAGAGAGTCGATCGGGGGCGGTTCCGTTGTGGCGACGGACCGCCCTCACTTTTTATTTGTGAGGCTTCATATTGCCGTGTTGAGACCCTGCCGAGCTTGGTACAGGTAACCAAGTGCGAGACCGAGGTGTTCGTACTCGTCATGTGAACCGGTGGCCGCCGTATGAGCTGCTGCGGTCTCGATAGCTGCTTGGGCCAGAGCCTGCGAGCAAGGCCTTGAGGGCGACGCGGCCAGACTGTACGCCTGTAGGGCGGCGGCGATCTCGTCGTGACCTGCGGTTTTCGGCAATGGAGTAGGCCCCGCAGGACCTAGTGCCGCCAGCAGCCATCCGCCGCCCGCCAGCGCTGAGCGCAACTCATCGGTGATCTCGGAGGCGGTTAGACGTGCCGTCACAAGACTTCCTCGTCTCTTCCGGACCGGGCGGAGCACCCTTCGGGGGCACTCCGCCCTTGAGTATCAGATCAGCGGGGTGGAGTAACGCAGCTTCCAGGAGCCGCTGAGGACGTGCTGCGTCACCTCAACAACGCGCCCCTCTGCGGTACGGCCGATGTGGGTGATCGACAACACCGGTGTCCCGGCGTCCAATCCCAGAGCATCAGCCTCGCTGGAGGATGCGCTGCGCAGTTCCACGTCCTCGGTGGCCTCTGTCTGCTCGAACCCAGCATCACGCATCCGGCTGATGATGCCGCCAACCCCTGTGTTCACCTGCTCGATGCCAGAGGCTTGGGCCACATCAGCGGGGACGAACGTAGTCGCCAGTTGAATCAGGCGCTCCCCGTCGAACATTTGGCGCGCGCGTACGACCACTTCGCCGGCACTGCCCAGGACGGCAGCGACCTCGG
>NZ_JBHXFA010000285.1:0-2295 GCF_042724175.1 Streptomyces sp. NPDC127084 | reverse complement strand
ACCGCTACGCCGAATCTCCGCGTCGTCGGCGCCTTGCGCTCCGCCTTCCTCACGCTGAGAGGCGATGTATCGGCTGCGAGCATCGCGCAGGATCACGCCGTCGACGCCGATTTCGGTGCTAGCCATTTTCTCTGCTCCCTAGGTTGATAGTTAGATTTATTACGAGCCAATGACCCACTCGTATGCGATTTTCCATTTAGTGCGCGGCATTACGTGCAGGCAGACTTCTACGATTCGATTCTCTGCCGTGATTCCTTGATGGGTGATTTCCAGGACAGCCTGATCGACGGGAATCCCCAGACACTTGGCCTCTTCTTCGGAAGGAGATCGCACTTCGATTTCTTCACGAAGGCGCACTTGCGCGTAACCCGCTTCTGCGAGTCGAGACTTGCTACCACCGGGGCCCGTGTTCTGTTTCTCTAGCGATGGGCATGCGTCCACCACATCTGGTGGAAACCAGCTAGTAGCTAGCTGGACGACCTCGCTGACATCGCTGTTCTCGGGAGAAGCGACCGGCATTACTCTTTCCCGTTTGAGTGCCTTGGTTGCGTGATGGATATCAAGCAATTCGGCGACTCGCTTGGGCGGTCGCTCCCGCGCGATAACAACAGGGACGGACTTGGGTACTAGCCCCATGCGTCGGATTTCTGCATCAAAGGCCCCTACCGCGCCGCCCTGTGAACGGGCGCTCGGGAGGTAGCGGCTCGTACTGTCGCGTAGCACCTTTCCGAGGACCAGGCTGACGTAAGTGCCTTTCCCTCGTCGCGAGAAAACCAGCCCTTGGTCTTCCAGGAGGCCATAGACATCCCGCGCGGTCTGGTACGCAATGCCCTCTGCCGCCTGGAGCTCGGGGACGCTCGGGAGTGCTGAGCCGGGCGGGTACGTCCCTCGTTCAATCTTGGCGGCGATGTCCGCAGCGATACGCGGCACTTTGCCGGGCTCTCGCTTGGGCATGTGCAGTCTCTCCGTTTCTCGGCGCGCTCTGGGACTCCTTCCCATCGACGTGTACCCAAGCATGACATGTCTAGTTGTCTTCTGGTACCCGAGAGGCGATCTTCGTGTCTCTACCTGGAATATATGCAGCTCAGAGCCGTGATGTGAGGTTGCATAACTAGACAGGTTGACAGGGCTGGAGTGAGATGCGTTAATCGACCTGCCGAAGCTTGACTAGTTAAGTGAGCTGGTGGGTTGAGGCATGGCCACGGTGGCGGCTCCTGCGGGGGTACGGCTGCGGACCGATCGCTCGTTGAGAACTCCACAGCGTGATCCACCACAGCTACGACGGCCGTGACCGCACCGGCCGATGTGAGTGGAAACCCGTCGTGAGGCGCCATCACCCCTGGTGGTGGCAGTCGGCACGGACCCTGACCTGTTAGGGCGTCGCAGTTCTGGCGGCGACCTGGGAGCAGTAAGACGCACCCAGGTGCTCATCACCAGCAGAGAGTCCGGAGGGCCGACACCCCCACGACGTAAAAGAACGACGCGGCATACCTTCATCGCACACCCGACCGGACGGATCTCCCGGCGGTAGCGGTCCGCGTCTATCGAGATCTGACACCCCGCATTCCAGGGGGTGCCGAGCAAATCGCAGCCTGTGCTGCCTGTCGCCGACCGCCCCGTTCACCCGGGTGCGGGGGGCGGCGGAGGGCGCGCGACGCCCACCCCCCCCGGTCGCGGTGGCCGGCGGAGTGCGCAGGACGCACACCCCGACCTGACGAGGAGAAACGACATGGTTGCCGACGTCGCGAACGTGCTGGTCCACGACATCGACTGGGATCTGAACTGGGCGTCCTCCGGCACTCCGAGGGAGCCCTGGGAGCAGCTTTCGACCGAGGACGCCGACGCGAGCTTGGCCCTCTGCCGCGAGATGGGTCAGACGGTGAGCGAGCAGGAGTACCTCACCACCGACCGCGACGGCCGTGCGATGCGGATCGTGCTGCTGAAGGTGGTTCCCGAGGCGCACCAGGACGACGACCTCGGAGCAGTCTTCGAGTACGCCCTCTGATCCACCGCAGCCTGCGCTGCCCGCCGTCGACCGCGCCCGCTTTCTGCGGGGTGCGGTGGCCGGCGGAGTGCGCAGGACGCACTGACCCCGCACACGACGAACCCCCAGGGAATGCAGCCCTGGGGGTTCTTGTCGCGGGCGCCCCCTGCCATACAAGGGAAACCCACATGCCCATCATGACCGACGCCCCGGCGGCCGTCAGCCGGCCGCCCCAGGCGCCGCTGCCCCGCCCGCCCGAGAGGGTCGCGGTCCGGCCCACACCGTGCCACCCCCCCCCCGACCCCGCGCGC
>NZ_JBHXFA010000284.1:0-4197 GCF_042724175.1 Streptomyces sp. NPDC127084 | reverse complement strand
CTCCACTCCACAACCGGAGGCCTTCGTCGTCAGCCAGATTCAGACCGTGTCGTCGCACAAACTCGACCAACCTGCCTGGGCAGTACATCTAGGCCAGGCCTGGACATCACCGCGCCTGGCCGCAACCAGGCGCGGCAGCGGCCGCGGGAGGTCGCAAGGGCCGCAGAGGTCGCAGCGATCACGGTGGGAACTATTTCCCTGCGCCCGCACGTCGGTCATGAGGACCGTTCCGATCCCGGGCCGGCCGGACACGGGTGGGGGAACGGCACGATATGCGCGCGCTGCGAATACTTCTGATCACGGCCGTGATCCTGGGTGGGCTCTTCACCCTCGCCGACCGGCTCGCGGTCGGCTACGCGGAGCGCGAGGTCGCGGCCAAGATCAGAAGCAGCCAGGGGCTGAGCGAGGAGCCCGAGGTGTCCATCAACGGCTTCCCCTTCCTGACCCAGGTCGTGGGCTCCGAGCTTGACGACGTCTCCGTGAGCGCGGACGGCGTGACGGCCAGGGCCGGCGGGCATGCCATCCAGGTGACCGAGGTCACGGCCGAGCTGAACAGCGTCCGCCTCAATGGTCTGAGCTCCGCGGTCGCGGACCGTGCCACCGGTTCGGCCCGGATCTCCTACGCCGACCTCGCGAAGTCGGCGCCCAAGGGGGCGAGCGTCTCGTACGCGGGTGCCGAGCGTGCCGCCAAGGGACAGGTCAAGGTGTCGGGCCCGGCCGTCGAGCTGCTGGAAAGCACCGGAGTCGACGTTCCCGGCTTCGCCGAGGGCCTGCTGAAGGGCCGTACGATCACGGCGTACAGCACCGTCTCCATCGTCGGTGGCGACACGGTCCGGGTGCGCGCCGCCGATCTGCCGGGGCTGCCGGTGCCCGGCTTCGACGGCATGCTGCGGGATGCCGTCGACTACGACCTGAAGCTCGACGGGATGCCGAGCACGGTCAAGCTGGACAAGGCCCTGGCCGACGAGCGGGGGCTGCGGTTCTCGGGCGCGGGTACGGATGTGCGGCTGGCGGGCTGAGCCGCTCGGCCCAAGCGGCTTCGGCCGCAATCCCCGGGCCCCAGCTCGGGGACGATGATCGGATGGTGAGACGGTGCCGTCCGATCCGCAGATGGCTGACCGGATCGGAGCCCTCGGCCGCCCCCCGGGGTGCTTCCGGGAGCGGAAGTCATTCCGTTATGTGGACGATCGCGTCTCACTATGCGACACGCCGGTGACATGGCCGCCCCGTCGTCCCTACGATCGGCACCATGCAGCGAATTTCGAGCGGTCTCCGTCCCCGGGGACAGGCGGATCTCACGAAGCGGCGGGCAGTAGACCTGTGTCGCGTCGCCGCCATGCTCTGTCGCTCCTTCTGAGCGGAAGCTGCGCTTCCGCATCCCGGGCCCAATGACGCCCATTCCCGTCAGGGCCACCCGTGTGCCGCACGCCGTTCCGGCGCACCCGCACGCACCCCTCGCGCATCGCCCGCGCACCACTCGCCGCACACTGCCCCGGAGGAGAACAGCATGAGCCGCAGCGACGTCCTGGTAGACGCCGACTGGGTCGAGGCACACCTGGACGACCCGAAGGTCGTACTTGTCGAGGTCGACGAGGACACCTCGGCGTACGACAAGAACCACATCAAGAACGCCGTCCGGATCGACTGGAAGCAGGACCTCCAGGACCCGGTCCGCCGTGACTTCGTCGACCAGGCGGGCTTCGAGGAGCTGCTGTCGAAGAAGGGCATCTCGAACGACGACACGGTCGTCCTCTACGGCGGCAACAACAACTGGTTCGCTTCCTACGCCTACTGGTACTTCAAGCTCTACGGCCACCAGGACGTCCGGCTCCTCGACGGCGGCCGCAAGAAGTGGGAGCTCGACTCCCGCGATCTGGTGGACGGCGCGGACGTTCCGCAGCGGGCCGCCACCCAGTACAAGGCCAAGGCCCAGGACACGTCCATCCGCGCCTTCCGCGATGACGTCGTGGCCGCCATCGGCAGCCAGAACCTGGTCGACGTGCGTTCGCCCGACGAGTTCAGCGGCAAGCTGCTCGCCCCGGCGCACCTGCCGCAGGAGCAGTCGCAGCGCCCCGGCCATGTGCCGAGCGCCCGCAACATCCCGTGGTCCAAGAACGCCAACGACGACGGCACCTTCAAGTCGGACGACGAGCTCAAGGCGCTCTACGCCGATGAGCAGGTCGACCTGGCCACCGACACCATCGCCTACTGCCGCATCGGCGAGCGCTCCGCGCTGACCTGGTTCGTGCTGCACGAGCTGCTCGGTGTCGAGAACGTCAAGAACTACGACGGGTCGTGGACCGAGTACGGCTCCCTCGTCGGCGTGCCGATCGAACTCGGCGCGAACAAGTAAGCCCCGGCCCCAGGGTCTCCCCGACCCCCGACTTACCCCGCTTACCCCCGACGTAAAGGACAGAACAGCATGTGTGGAGCGCAGGTCGGCGGCCCCGACGCCTCGACGATCAAGCCCGGTGAGACCACCATCCAGGGCCAGGTGACCCGCGACGGCGAGCCCGTCACCGGTTATGTGCGGCTGCTGGACTCGACCGGCGAGTTCACCGCCGAGGTCCCGACCTCGGCGACCGGACAGTTCCGCTTCTACGCGGCCGAGGGCACCTGGACCGTCCGGGCCCTCGTCCCCGGCGGCACGGCGGACCGCACGGTCGTCGCCCAGACCGGTGGCCTCGCAGAGGTGGCCATCGCGGTCTGACCGTCCGCCGGTCCGCCGGTGGCGTAGCGAGAAACGGGCCGGAGGGCCGCACCCCAGGGGTTGGACGCCACTGGACGGGGTGCGGCCCTCCGGCCGTTGCCGCACATGTGCGGGGCCGGGGGGCGGACGTACGCTGGAGTCATGTACGCGCGGCGCCGTCACGCCTACTTCCTGATGATGGGCGGATGCCTCGTCCTCTTCGTATCCGCCGCTTTCGTACGCCTCTGGTCGGTGCCCGTGGCGGTCGCCATGTGCGTTGTGGCCATGGTGATCCCGCCGCTCGCGGCGGTGGTGGCCAACCGGCGCGGTCCCGATGACCGCTGGTGGGACGCCCCCTCGGGCGATCCGCAGTCCGACGAGTGGTGGGACGAGCTGGACGGCAAGCGCAAGCCCGGGTCAGGCCCGCGCCAGTAGCCGCGCCGAGTGTCCCGTACCGGCCGGACCCCAGCGGCGTCCCGGTCTCAGTAGACGAGTGCCTGGACGCCGTCGCCCAGCGCCTCGCTGACGAATACCTGCGCACCGGCGATCCGTACGCCCTCGATCACGTCCTTCTCGGTGATCTCCCGCCGGGCGGCGCACTGGGTGCACAGTGTGATCCTGCCCGCCGCCAGGATCGAATCGACCAGATCCGGCAGCGGTGCGGCATGCGGCAGCTCGAACTCGGCGGCCCGGCCAGGCAGCGCGAACCACGAGGACTCGCCGGTGAGCCAGAGCGAGACCTCCACGCCGCTGGCCACGGCGACGGCCGCGACCGTGAAGGCCTGAGAGCAGCGTTCGGGGGCGTCGGCCCCGGCGGTCACCTTGATCACGAGCTTCTTCGCCATATGCCGAACTGTAATGCGCGCTGCTACAACCCTGGCCGAAGGGCATGGGTCGTTTGAGTGAGCGCGGACAAGGCGTTTCCTTGCGCGCGGAACCGACCGATCATGACCATGGGGGACCTTCCTTTTGGACACGCAGGACACCGGCAGCCCTGGCACGCCGCCGCAGGCCGCGCCGCCTGAGCAGGGCAAGCAGGATCACCAGCCGGAGCGAGCGCAGCAGCCGGAGCAGGCTCCGGCGACGGAACAGCCGGGAACCGCACCGGAACTCATCGACGGCGCGGCGGGTACGGTGCGCAGGGCGCGTCGCCGCGGCAGGACGGCGCTGCTCATCGCGGTCGCTGCAGTCGTCGGCATCGCCGGCGGGACGGCCGTCGGCTACGGGGTCCAGGCCGAACATGAGCCGACACCGCTCCCGGTGCTGAGCCAGGCGGGTCTGACCTACCCGGCCAAGCCCCTCGCGGCGAGCGCGCAGCCGGTGCCGCTGAGTGCCGCCGAGGACCACCAGGTCAAGACGGGCGGCGATCTGCGCAAGCTGCTGCTGTCCAAGCCGTCGGGCGCCCGCAAGGGCGTGCGGGGGGGGGGGCCCCGGGGGGCCGGGGGCGGGGGGGGGCCCGGGGCGGGCCCCCCCCCCCGCGCCCGGGGAGGCGCTGCGCGGCTTCCGGG
>NZ_JBHXFA010000283.1:0-4351 GCF_042724175.1 Streptomyces sp. NPDC127084 | reverse complement strand
ACAAGGTCTGGAACGAGGTGGCCGTGGGGGCCCGCCCCCCCCGCGGGCCCGCCCGGGGACGCGGGGGGGGGGGCGGGCCCGCGGCCCCCCCCCGCCCCCCCGCGGCGCGCGCCCCCGGGCTCCCCGCCCTGCGCGCGGCCCGCTCCCCCCGGCGGTCCCCCGTACGACGGGTGGTCGCCGGCGGGCTCGGCGCGGTGGGCCTCGCGCTCGGCGTGCTGACCGTGATCGGCCAGTCCACCGGCTATCCGGTGCTCGGCGCCGCGCTGCTCGTGGTGGGTGCCGGAGCCGGGTTCTCCTTCACCGTCACGGCCGATGTCATTCTCTCGGCCGTACCCAAGGAGCAGGCAGGTGCCGCGTCCGCGGTCTCCGAGACGGCGTACGAACTCGGCGCCGCACTCGGAATCGCGCTGCTCGGCTCGATCGTGACGGGCGTCTACGGGGGCTTCGCCGCCCCGGCCGGAGTGCCGTCGGACGCGCTCTCCGCGGCTCATGAGTCGCTCGGCGGCGCCGTCGAGGCCGCGGCCCACCTGCCCCAGGAGCAGGGCGCCGCGCTGGTCGGTGCCGCTCAGGAGGCGTTCGTGGAGGGCCTGCGGCTCGCCTCCGGCGTGGGTGCGGCGGTCCTGGTGGCCACCGCGGTCGTCGCCTGGTTCCTGCTGCGCGGCCAGAAGCTGGCCGACGGCGTCGAGCACTGACGCCGCCGTATACGAACGGTGTGTACGGCGGGCGCCCACGAGGGCCGCATACGACGGGCTCCCCGCGCACAGCAGCGCGGGGAGCCCGTCGTCCCGGTTCGGGCCGAGCCTCGGTTCAGGCCGCCTTCGCCTTGGTGGCGTACATGTCCACGTACTCCTGGCCGGAAAGCCGCATCACCTCGGCCATCACCGAGTCCGTCACCGCCCGCAGCACATAGCGGTCCCGGTCCATGCCCTCGTAGCGCGAGAATTCCATCGGCTCGCCGAACCGGATCGTCACCCGGCCAGGGCGCGGAACGCCCTTTCCACCCGGCTGGAGCTTGTCCGTGCCGATCATCGCGAACGGCACCACCGGCGCACCCGTCATCAGAGTGAGCCGGGCGATACCGGTACGGCCTCGGTAGAGGCGCCCGTCGGGTGAGCGGGTGCCTTCCGGATAGATACCGAAGACCTTGCCTTCCTCCAGCACCCGGCGCCCCGTCATCAGGGCCGCGACACCGCCGTTCGCACCGTCCCGGTCCACGGGGATCATGCCGACCCCGGTGAAGAACCAGGCCATCAGCCTGCCCTTCAGGCCTTTGCCGGTGACGTACTCGTCCTTGCCGATGAAGTACACCGCCCGGTCGCACACCACGGGCAGGACCATCGAGTCGATGAACGTGAGGTGGTTGCCGGCGAGGATGACGGGACCGTCCGCTGGGATGTGCTGGACGCCTTCCACCCGTGGGCGGAACATCAGGCGCAGGAGCGGTCCTAGCACTGCCTTGATGAGCGACAAGCGGGACAACGGGTCCTCCGAAGTCGTGGAGCGGTCTCTGGGAGGACTTGTGATTTTCCTCCCGGGCTTCCGGCCAGGGACCCGCCGCGGGGGCGCCCTCGGTGTGCGCCCCTCCGGCGGGTGCAGCCGACAAAGTCCTTGCAGGTGAGGACGATACTCGCGGGTCAGGGTCCGGCGCACATGGGGTTCACACACCAGATACACAGTGTTGACCTGAGTTTGGGACGCGTTTGCCCTGCATCTCCCTCGGGTAGCGGCCGACGACCTAGCGTGGACTGCCGCGTACCCCGTTTCCCGATGCCCCGCCGAAGGGGCCCGAGGAAGGATCACTCATGGCTCAGGTCGCAGACACGACTCCCGGACGCAGGACCGTTCTGGGCGCGGCGGTGGCTGGTACGGCGGCTCTCGGCGCGGTCGGTACCGGCGTGGCCGCGGCCGCCGGCGCCGAGGCCGCCGCAACCGCCGGGCGCCACAGCGACCGCCGGCTCCCCGTGCCCACGGTCATCGCCCACCGCGGCGCCAGCGGCTACCGGCCCGAGCACACCCTCGGCTCCTACCAGCTCGCCCTCGACATGGGCGCACATGTCATCGAGCAGGACCTCGTACCCACCAAGGACGGGCATCTGGTCTGCCGCCACGAGAACGACATCACCGGCACCACGGACATCGCCACCCGCCCCGAGTTCGCCTCCCGCAGGACCACCAAGTCCATCGACGGCGTCAGCATCACCGGCTGGTTCACCGAGGACCTCACCCTCGCCGAGCTCAAGACCCTGCGGGCCAAGGAGCGGATCCCCGCCGCCCGCCAGGAGAACACCCTCTACGACGGCCGCTGGCAGATCCCCACCTTCGAAGAGGTCCTGCGCTGGGCCGACACCCAGGGCCGCAGGCGTGGTCGCCCGGTATGGCTGCACGTGGAGACCAAGCACCCCTCGTACTTCCGGGGTATCGGTCTCGGGCTCGAGGAGCCGCTCGCGAAACTGCTGCGCCGTTACGGCCGCCATCGTGCCGAGTCGCCCGTATTCCTCCAGTCCTTCGAGCCCAGCAGCATCCAGCGGCTGGCGCGGCTGGTGTCGGCGCCGCGTGTGGTGCTCCTCTCCGGAGCCACCACCCGGCCCTGGGACTTCGTCCAGGCCGGTGACCCGCGCACGGTCGCGGACCTGGTCAAGCCCAGCGGCCTGGAGTGGATGGCCTCGTACGCCCAGGGGATCGGCCCCACGCTCGACCTGATCATCCCCAGGGACGCAGACGGCAGGCTCGGCACACCGACCACCCTCGTCCGGGACGCGCACGCCAAGGGTCTGATCCTGCACCCGTACACCATGCGCAACGAGAACGCCTTCCTGCCCGCCGACTTCCGGCGCGGTACCGACCCCAACGCCTACGGTGACGCGTTCGGTGCCTTCAAGGCCTACTTCGAGCAGGGCATCGACGGCATATTCACCGACCAGGCGGACACCGGACTGCTGGCCCGGGAGGACTTCGTCAGCGGCTGACGCCCTCGCTCATTCGGTCGGGTGAGAACGGGGGCGCGGCGGAAACCCGGGACCGCCCGGTGACGTCACGCCGGGCATGAGCCCTTATCCCGCCGTGTCCCCGTCCCGGCCCCCGTCCCGCTCCGGCGTGCTGGTGGAGTCGCTGCGGCCGCTCGTCGCCGCGGAGGCCGATGCGGAGGCTCAGGACGGCGGCCTGGAGCCCGCGGACCTCGAACAGGACGTGTGGGTACGCCTCCTTGAGCGGCTCGACGCCGGGGGGCAGCCCCGGGACACGGCGGCCTGGGTACGGGGCGCCGTACGCGACGTGGCGCGCGGAGCCCGTCTGCGAGCCCTGCGCGAGCGGCCCTCCGGTGACGAACCGGCCGCAGGGCCGGTGGACTGTCCCGAACGGGCGTTCCTCGCGGCCGAACGACGCCGTACGATCCGCGCCGCGGTGGCCCGTACACCCGGACCGTGTCCGCGGTTGCTGACCGCACTGCTGTCCCCGGCGGACCTCACCTACCGGGAAATCGCAGGACGGTTGGGTATCTCACAGGGAAGTCTGGGACCGATGCGTTCCCGGTGCCTGGGATGTCTGCGCAGAATGCTCGCGGCAGAGGTTGCAGCTCCTGGACTCCGGGGAAAGGAGCGGTAGACAACCGGGTGAAGGTGAGTGGAGGCGCGCCAGACATGGGCATGAGCGTGAGCATCACAGCGGCGGCGGTTCAGGACGCCGAGCACATCCTCAAGCTTCAGTACCTGTGCTATCAGAGCGAGGCGGCACTCTACGGCGACTACAGCATCGAGCCCCTGACCCAGACCCTCGACGACCTCAGGTCCGAGCTCGCCCGGGGCCACGCGCTGGTGGCCCGGCTCGGCGACGAGGTGATCGCGTCGGTGCGCGGTGAGGTCGACGAGGCGGGTGTCGCGCGGATCGCCAAGCTCATCGTCCATCCGCGTATGCAGCGCCACGGCCTCGGCGGCAGACTGCTCGGCGCGATCGAGACGCACTTCGCGGCGGACTCCGCCGCCAAGCGCTTCCAGCTCTTCACCGGACACCGCAGCGACCGGAATCTGCGCCTCTACCGCCGACATGGCTACGCACCGGTGTCGGAGCTGGCGGCCGGGCCCAGGCTGACCGTGATCACACTGGAGAAGAGTGTCGGCGTGGGGGAGTACACGACCGGCGCGTGACGGTCGCGAGTGGAGTGGGAGGTCCGGGTCCCGGCTCAGCGCCGGGACCCGCGCAGCCAGAGCATTCCGGTGATCGGCAGCAGAACCGGGATGAAGAGGTAGCCCATTCCGTAGTCGGTCCAGACGGTGGCATCCGGGAACGCGGCAGGGTCGGCCAGCGTCCACGAACCCACCGTCAGCACGCCCACCAGCTCGGCGGCGCAGGACACCAG
>NZ_JBHXFA010000282.1:0-4352 GCF_042724175.1 Streptomyces sp. NPDC127084 | reverse complement strand
CGTACGACCCGGTTGAAGGTCTCCCACGCCTTCCACTCCCCGCTGATGGAGCCGATGCTCGCGGAGTTCCGGAAGTTGGCATCCGGGCTGACCTACCACGAGCCGCGGATCCCGGTCGTGTCGAACGTGACCGGACACCTGGCCGACCCGACCGACCTGCGCGATCCCGAGTACTGGGTCCGGCACGTCCGCGAAACCGTCCGCTTCCACGACGGCATCCAGGCCCTGGAGGAACAGGGCGTACGCACCTTCCTGGAGATCGGCCCGCAAGCAGTACTGGCCGGGCTGGGCGGCGGCGACCAGGCCGTGTTCCTCGCCGCGCAACGCCGCGACCGACCCGAAACCAACCAACTCATCACCGCCCTGGGTGACTTGTACACCCGCGGCGTCACCATCGACTGGGCCTCCCTCTTCGCCGGACGCGGTGCCCGCATCGTCGACCTGCCCACCTACCCCTTCCAACACCAGCGCTACTGGCTCGACGCCACCGCCTCCGCTCACGGCGATCCCACCGGTCTCGGACAACTGCCCATCGAACACCCCCTTTTGAGTGCCGCCGTCCCCCTCCCCGGCACCGGTGGGCTCGTCCTCACCGGTCGTCTCGCCGCCGACGCACAGTTGTGGATCGCCGATCACGTGGTGATGGGAACGGTGCTGTTCCCCGGTACCGGATTCGTGGAGCTGGCGCTCCAGGCCGGACAGCGGATCGGTTGCCCGGTCATCGAGGAGCTGACCCTCCATGTGCCCCTGGTACTGCCTGCGGGCACCGCGGCGGCCTTTCAGGTCGTCGTGGGGACGCCGGACGCGTCGGGCCGACGGACCGTGGAGATCCACTCGCGCCCGGAGAACCGCGCCGAGGACGCCGGTGGGGGCCTCACCGGAGCTTGGACGACCCACGCGATCGGCTCCCTCGGCCCGCATCTGCCGGATCCCGAGTTCGACCTCACCCAGTGGCCTCCGCCGGGCGTGGCTCCCCTGGATGTCACCGACGCCTATGCGCTGTTGGCGGACCGGGGCTATGCCTACGGCCCGGCGTTCCAGGGCCTGCGGGCCGCCTGGCGGGACGGGGACGAGATCTATGCCGAGGTGGCTCTCCCGCAGGAGACCGCCGCCGATGCGCCCGACTACACACTTCACCCCGCTCTGCTCGACGCCGCCATGCACGTCGACCTGCTGGACGAGAGCGACGGTCCGGTGCTGCTCCCGTTCGCCTGGACCGGCGTGACCCCGCACGCGGCGGGCGCGGCGGGCCTGCGGATGTGGATCTCCCGCGTGGACGGCGCCGAGGTGTCCGTGATGCGGATGGCCGACGCCGACGGACTGCCGGTGGCCACCGTGTCGAAGCTGGTGTCCCGGCCGGTTGCCCCGGAACGCCTCGACGCGGCCGGCGGACGTGCCGACGATATCCCGCTGCACCGGGTGGTGTGGCAGGCCGTGCCGGCTCCGCTGAACGGCGACGGTGATCTGCCGTGGGCGGTGCTGGACTCCGCCGCGTCGTTCTTCTCGCCCGCCTTCGTCCTGGACGGAGTGCAGCGTTACGCCGATGTGGCGGCATTGGCGGCTGCGGCCGCCGATCCCGCGGCTGGACCGGCTCCGCGGACCGTGGTGTTCCCGGTGCCCCAGCACGAGGGTGACGGCGTCGACGACCTGCCCGATCGGGCTCGCGCGCTCACCCATCGGCTGCTGGCCGTGCTCCAGGAGTGGCTCGCCGAAGACCGCCTCGGCGGGATCCGCCTGGTGCTTCTGACCCGTGGCGCGGTCACCGTAGGCCCCGACCAGGACACCGCTGACCTGGCGCAGTCGCCGTTGTGGGGCCTCGTCCGCGCGGCCGCCGAGGAGAATCCTGGTCGGTTCGCCGTCCTGGACCTCGACGACGCCGACGCGTCACTGCGCGCCGTACCCGCCGCGCTCGCGCTGGGCGAGCCCGAGTCCGCGCTGCGCCTGGGCGAGGTTCGCGTACCCCGCCTGGCCAGGGTCACCGAGCCCCGGGCCGTGGAGCCCGCCGCGACCGGACCCGTGTGGGGCGGGGACGGTACGACCCTGATCACCGGAGGCACCAATGGCCTGGGAGCTGTACTGGCCCGGCATCTGGTGGCCGAGCACGCCGTACGGCATCTGCTGCTGACCAGCCGTCGCGGTCCCGACTCCCCCGGCGCCGACACCCTCCGCGCCGAACTCATCCGCCTCGGCGCCCACAGCGTCAGCATCACCGCCTGCGACACCAGTGACCGAACCGCACTCGCCGCGCTGCTGGAGCAGATCCCCGGCGAGCATCCCCTGACCGCCGTCGTCCACGCCGCCGGCGTGGCGGACGGAGGTCTGGTGCCGTCGCTGTCGGAGGAGCAGACCGACCGGGTGTTGCGGCCGAAGGTGGACGGTGCCTGGCACCTGCACGACCTCACCCGCCATCTCCCCCTGACCGCCTTCGTCCTCTACTCCTCCGCCGGCGGCATGATCCTCGCCGCCGGACAGGCCAACTACGCCGCCGCCAACGTCTTCCTCGACGCCCTCGCCCACCACCGCCACCACCTCGGACTCCCAGCCCACTCCCTCGCCTGGGGACTGTGGGCAGAGAGCACCGGGATGGGTGACGTCGGAGATGCCGACCTGCGCCGCATGAGCCGGCTCGGACTGCCCGCGCTGGACGTGGAGCAGGGTCTGGCCCTGTTCGACCGCGCGCTCGCTCTGTCCCCCGCCGAGGCGGTGGTGGTCCCTGTGCGGGTCGACGCGGCGGCGCTGCGGGTCCGTGGCGACACCCTTCCACCGCTGCTGCGCGGCTTGGCCCGAATGCCCGTTCCCCGGGCGTCCGCCGCAGCGCCCTCGCATACGGTGGTCGGCGCTTCCGGCAGGAACCCGCTCGTCGAGCGGCTGGCCGGACTCCCCGGCTCCGAGCGCGACCGGGTGCTGCTGGACCTGGTGCGCGGTCAGGTCGCCGCTGTGCTCGGGCACGACGGTCCGGACGCGGTCGAACCGGGACGGGCCTTCCGTGAGCTGGGCTTCGACTCGCTCGCGGCGATCGACTTGCGCAACGCCCTACGCGGCACCACCGGACTGGCGCTGCCCGCCACACTGGTATTCGACCATCCGACCTCCCAGGCCGTGGCCGAGCTGCTGCAGCTCGAGCTTTTCGGCGGCCCGGACGTCGGGGACACGGACGCGGAGACCGGGCGGTCGAGTCGGTTCCGCGCCGGACAGGCGGACGATCCCATCGTCATCGTCGGGATGAGCTGCCGCTACCCGGGTGACGTGCACAGCCCCGAGGACCTGTGGCGTCTCGTCGCCGACGGGGCCGACGCCGTCACCGGCTTCCCCACCGACCGGGGCTGGGACTCCAACCGTCTGTACGCACCCGAACCGGAGGACGGCAGGAGTTACGTACGGGACGGCGGATTCCTGTTCCACGGAGCCGAGTTCGACCCCGACTTCTTCGGTATCAGCCCACGCGAGGCGCTGGCCATGGACCCGCAGCAGCGCCTGCTGCTGGAGACCGCCTGGGAGGCGCTGGAGCGGGCCGGGATCGACCCGGTGTCCCTCCGTGGCAGCCAGACAGGTGTGTTCGTGGGCGTCATGTACGACGACTACGGCAGTCGGCTGGGCAACGACGTCCCCGCGGACGTGGCCGGCTACCTCGCCAACGGCAGTGCCGTCAGCGTGCTGTCCGGGCGGCTCGCGTACCTCTTCGGTCTGGAGGGCCCCACAGTGTCGGTGGACACCGCCTGCTCCTCGTCGCTGGTCGGGCTCCATCTGGCGGCCCAGGCACTGCGCAACGGTGAGTGCACCATGGCCCTGGCCGGTGGCGTCACCTTCCTCTCCACCCCCGACGCCTTCGTGGACTTCAGCAGGCAACGGGCGCTCTCCCCGGACGGCCGTTGCAAGGCGTTCTCGGCGACGGCGGACGGGGTGGGCTGGTCCGAGGGTGTGGGTGTGCTGGTTCTGGAGCGTCTGTCGGACGCGCGGCGCAACGGGCACCGGGTGTTGGCGGTGGTGCGTGGTTCGGCGGTGAACCAGGACGGTGCGTCGAACGGACTGACCGCGCCGAACGGCCCGTCGCAGCAGCGGGTGATCCGGCAGGCGCTGGCATCAGCCGGACTGACGGCCGCGGATGTGGACGCCGTGGAGGCACACGGGACCGGCACGACGCTGGGGGATCCGATCGAGGCCCAGGCCTTGTTGGCCACCTACGGCCAGGGGCGCCCCGAGGGGCGGCCGTTGTGGTTGGGCTCGCTGAAGTCGAACCTCGGCCATACCCAGGCGGCGGCCGGTGTCGGCGGTGTGATCAAGATGGTGATGGCGATGCGGCACGGGGTCCTGCCCCGAACGTTGCACGCCGATGAGCCGTCGCCGCATGTGGA
>NZ_JBHXFA010000281.1:0-4418 GCF_042724175.1 Streptomyces sp. NPDC127084 | reverse complement strand
CCCAGGCACTGTGTGCCTGGGACCGCCCTTCCGTTGCCGTGCCTCGGCCGGCCGTCAGCCGTGCTGCTGCACCGCGCCGCCGTCACCGCCGTCCCCGTCACCGGGGTCCGCACCGGCCGTGGCATCGGCGTCGCCGGCCCCTCCGTCGCCGGCGGCGCCGCCCTTGGACGCACCGTCGTGACCGGCACCGGCGTCCGCCGCTCCGTCACCGCCGGCGCCGTCGTCGCCCGCCCCGGCATCCGCAGCACCAGCGTCGCCCGCCCCGGCATCCGCAGCACCAGCGTCGCCCGCCCCGGCATCCGCGGCACCGTCGTCGCCCGCCCCGGCATCCGCGGCACCGTCGTCACCCGCCCCGGCATCCGCGGCGCCGCCGTCACCATCACCGGCACCACCGTCACCCGCGCCGATCTGGGCACCGACCGCCGCGAGTGCCGTGGTCACCGGCTGGAAGAAGGTCTCACCACCCTGGGTGCAGTCACCGCTGCCGCCCGAGGTGAGCCCGATCGCGTCGCCCTCCCTGGTGAACATCGCACCGCCGCTGTCGCCCGGCTCCGCGCAGACGTTGGTCTGGATGAGCCCGGTGACGGTGCCCTCCGGGTAGTTCACCGTCGCGTTGAGCCCGGTGACCTGCCCGTCGCTCAGCCCCGTGGTGCTACCCATACGGAACACCTGCTGGCCCACGGCCGCCTCGGCGGCCTGCGTGATCTCCACCTGCTGGCCGTCGCCGAGGTCGACCGAGCTGGCCGCCTGTGTGTTCGGGTCGTCGTATGTGACGAGCGCGAAGTCGCCCTCGCCGGGGAAGACCGCCTCCTGGACCGTGCCGATCGGCGCGCCGCCCTGCTGGTCCGACCACTGCTCGGCCGCCACACCGCAGTGGCCTGCGGTGAGGAAGCCCGGCTGACCGTCCTGGGTGGTCACGTTGAAACCGAGCGAGCAGCGGGACCCGCCACCGAAGATGGCGTCTCCACCCTCCACGAACGGCTTGAACAGGCCGGAGGACCTCTTGATCCGGGCCATGCCGTCACCGAGGGATTCGACCGCCGACTCGATCCTGTCCCAGCGCGATCCGGTGACCGTGCGGTCCGCTGTCACCAGGACCTGGTTGGTGCGGGGATCGATGGACCATGCGGTACCCGGCACGGCGGCCTTGTCGGAGAGCGACTCGGTGGCCGACGTCAGCGACGCGGCGCTGTTGCGCACGCTCCTGGCGATCGCTCCGGCCTTCTCGACCCGGCTTTTCGTCTGGGCGTCGTCGCCGACGACATTGACGACGAGCTGCTGTTTGCCCGCGTCGTAGTACGCACCGCCGTAGGAATCACCGAGTTGCCCGCCCAGTTGCCGGAGCAGCTCCGAAGCCGATGCGGCACTCATCTTTCTGGGCGCTTCCGACGGTTCCCCCGCGCCGGACTGCGAAGCGTTGGCATTCGGCAGCAGTATGGCCGCTGCGGCGATGCCCACCGCCCCGGCTCCAGCGAGAATGGCCTTCCGCTTGGGTATTCGCCTGTGACTCAACTCTTCGCCTCCTGGGGGTGTTGCGGACTGGGTCGCTCAGTGGGGAGGACCCGGGGACGCGTCCGGCCCTTCATACGTGCGGAGGCAGCGGTTCCGTTCAGCAAAGCGCCGAGAAAATGTTTTTGACGGTGCGTCACGGAACTCTGTTCCGGACATCGGCGGCTGATCCTGAATTCGTCGCGACTGACCGACACCGACCGATTTACCGGCGCAATCCGCCGCCTTCCCCGGCTGGCAGACTGGCCGGGTGAACACCAGCAGCTCCCACGACGGCCCCTTCCGTCATGAGCGGACTTCCCGCGACCAGGCCCCGCAGTTCGTCCTCCCCCTGGTGGCCCGGATCGAGAAGGCCGCTCCGCCGGCCCGCACCGACGCACTGGAGACCGCGGCGCGCGCGGTGCTCGTGATGCTCAGCGACGAGCGGTCGCTCGGCGACGGTGAGTGGGCGCAGGCGATGCGGGACTGGCAGGACGCCCGGATCCGCAAGGTGGTGCGGCGAGCGCGCGGCGCCGAGTGGCGCAAGGCGTCGGCACTGCCCGGGATCACGGTGGCGGGTGAGCACGCGGAGGTGCGGGTGTTCCCGCCGGTGCCGCTGGACGGCTGGCCCAGGGAACTGGTGAAGCTCCAGGTGTCGGGGACGGAGCTGGAGGACCCCAAGGATTCCACGGGTTCCACGGAGCCCGGGAAGGCAGCGCGATCCGAGGTCCCCGGCGCGGCCGTGATCTGGCTCAACCCCGCGCTGGGCATGTCGACGGGCAAGGAGATGGCCCAGGTGGGGCACGGGGCCCAGTTGCTGTGGTGGGACATGCGTGAGTCCGAGCGGGACACGTGGCGCGCGGCGGGCTTCCCGCTGTCCGTGCGCACGGCGCGACCCGAGCAGTGGGCCGCGCTCACCGCGAGCGGTCTGCCGACCGTGCGGGACGCGGGTTTCACGGAGATCGCGCCCGGTTCGGTGACGGTCGTGGCGAGCCATCCGCAGTTCGCCTGAGATCGCTTGAGGTACATCTGAACAAACCGCGCTCCCGCCGCGTACTCACCAGTACTGCGATACGCAGATACGCACAACCGCTGGGGAGGAACACTTGCTGCGGCGCATCAACGGGACAGCACTCATCATCGCGGCCCTGGTCGCAACGGTGGGCGCACTCGCGTTCCCCGTATGGTCCTACGCGGACCGATCCGGCACAGGCCAGGCGAACCTGAACGCGTCGTCCGTGGCGACCCAGTGGGGGCCGCTGACCGCTACCGACCGCGACTTGCTGGTGAAGGTCCGGCTCGCCGGGCTGTGGGAGCTGCCCGCGGGGCAGCAGGCGATCGAGCGCGCGCCCAGCAAGGCCATCAAGGAGGCGGGGGACCACCTCGTCGTCGGCCACACCGACCTCGACCAGCGGGCCCGCGACGTGGCGGCCAAGCTCGGTGTCGAGCTGCCGAACCAGCCCAACGAGCAGCAGCAGGGCTGGCTGCGGGAGCTGTCCGCGGCGAGCGGCCAGGAGTACGAGTACAAGTTCGCGAACCTGCTGCGCAACGCGCACGGCAAGGTCTTCTCAGCGATCGCCATGGTCCGCCACACCACCCGCAACACGCTGATCAGGCAGCTCGCGAGCGACGCCAACCAGACGGTGCTGGACCACATCACCATGCTGGAGGCCACCGGCAAGGTCGACTTCGACGCGATCGCCAACGAGGCGGCTGCCGGCGCCACGGCCAGCCCCACCGGCCCGCCGCCGCCGGACGGCAACCTGCCGCCCGCTCCGGCCCCGGTCACCCCGCAGAACCCCGGCGAGGCCACGTCGAAGCCGTCGACCCAGCCGGGCGCGCCCACGGCGGTCAACACCAACCGGCCCGCACCGGGCACCCAGCAGTAGCCGCGGCCCCCTGGATCCGAGGTTCCGGACGCCTGACGCGTCCGGAACCTCAAATCAACCTCTGAACGTCCCCTCCTCTGGATTCGGCGCATTCCGGCCGGGCCATGACCTCTGCACACGCAGCGGATGGGGGACCCATGAAGAGGATCGAAAGGCTAGGCACCGGTATCGGCTGGCGTCCCGAGATCGCGGACGCCGTCGAACGGCTGCCGGGGCTCGACTGGGTCGAGGTCGTGGCGGAGAACATCTGCCCCGGCCATCTGCCGGACTCGCTCGCACGCCTGCGGGAACGCGGCGTCGCGGTCGTCCCGCACGGCGTCGCACTGGGCCTCGGCGGCGCCCAGCGCCCCGACCCCGCACGTCTGGCAGCGCTTGCCGAGCGGGCCGAGACACTCGGGTCCCCGCTGGTGACCGAGCACATCGCGTTCGTACGCGGCGGAGGTCCGCTCACCGCGTCGCCCGGCCTGGAGGCGGGGCATCTGCTGCCCGTACCCCGTACCCGGGACGCTCTGGCGGTGCTCTGCGAGAACGTGCGCATCGCCCAGGACTCCCTCCCCGTGCCGCTGGCCCTGGAGAACATCGCCGCGCTGTTCTCCTGGCCCGGCGAGGAGCTGACGGAGGGCCAGTTCCTCGCCGAGCTCGTGGAGCGCACCGGCGTACGGCTGCTCATCGATGTAGCCAATCTGCACACCAACCGCGTCAACCGCGGCGATGACCCGTTGGTCGCGCTCGACGAGCTGCCCGTCGAGGCCATCGCGTACGTCCATGTCGCCGGGGGTGTCGAACGCGACGGTGTCTGGCACGACAGCCACGCCCATCCGGTGCCTCGCCCGGTCCTCGACATCCTCGCGGAGCTGCGCCGCCGTACCGACCCACCGGGGGTGCTGCTTGAACGGGACGACGACTTCCCGCCGCCCGACGAGCTGGCCGCCGAGCTGACGGCGATCAGGCGCACCCTGGAGTCGGGCGCGGCAGCAGCCACCCCCCCCCCCCCCACGACCCCCCCCCCCCCCCCCTCGACACCGAGGACCGCCGTCGTCA
>NZ_JBHXFA010000280.1:0-4489 GCF_042724175.1 Streptomyces sp. NPDC127084 | reverse complement strand
CCCTGCCCCACAGCCGCCGCAGACGCGGCACCCTCGACGAAGAAGTCCACCACACCCTCGACCGATGGCTCGACAGCGTCTGGGACAACCGCGGCACCTTCATCACCATCTACGAAGCCGGCCCCATCAACAACGACCGCGAAATCGAAGCCCTCCTCGAAGACGGCCGCGAAGCCTGGGCCGCCCGCCTCGCCGAACTCCTCGAACTCCCCGGCGGCGCCCCCCCGCCCCCCCGCCGCCCGGCCCGCGCCCGCGGCAGCCCGCGCCCCCGCCCCCCCCCACGACACCGGCGCCGATGATGACGGCGTCCAGGAGGCCTCGGGGCTGTGTGGTGGGCACGACAGTAATATGTCACATGTCATGCACGCGGGGAAGGGAACCCGCGGACCCAACACTCAACTGCGCAGCGGCCCTTCACACCGGTAGTCCGAGGTACCGGCGCGCCCGCCGGACCAGATCTCCACCGGCCCGAAGGAGCAGTTCATATCGGCGAGGTTCGGGGATGCCGGCGCCGAGCGGTCGAGGATGAAGTAGTCGACCGTCTCGGACATGTCCTTGAACACCAGGTCCGGATCGCCCGCGCCGGAGAGGTTGGCGGTGATCCGGCCGGTACAGGTGAACCGCCGCTTGCCCGGGTCGCCGTTCTCGGAGCACGCCGGATCCGCCTGCGTGGCGGTGGCGAGGGCCGTGCGGACCGCGTCCGCCGAAGTCTGGGTGAGCCGGTCGTTGGGTGTGTACGAGGTGTTGGGCACGAACAGGTCGTCCACCTTGGCGATCTGCGCGTCCAGGAAGGCGTCGTACCCGCGCTGGACGGCGGGATCGCCACCGAGGCGGTTGCGCCAGGCGTCGAAGCCCGCGACATCGTCTGCCCGCAGATACCCGTACATCTCCCGGATCAGCGAGGGGCGTTCGGTCCACAGGAACTCGAAGAACGTCCCCGCGTAGTCGTAGAAGCGGAAGCCGTCGCCGTCGTAGGTGGCGTGCAGCAACTGGTTCACGCTCATCCGCGGCCCGCCGGACGCCGTGTCGTCGATGACGCCCTGGACGAGGGACTTGCGGACCGCGATGCCGTTGTCGCGGGTGGCCCCGTCGAAGAACTCCGCCGTGCCCTCGTCCATCGCGGTGGTGCGGTCACCGCTGTACCAGTCGCCCTCACCGAAGTAGCCGGGCACGGCCCAGCGGCCGTTGAGGTAGTGGGTGTACTCGTGCCGGAAGAGCTCCTCAAGCGTGAGGGAGGAGTCCTGCGGCACCCGGCGCTGGTAGGTGTAGAACGTGGCGCCGCGTTCGATGTAGACGCCGCCGTTCTCGGTGCCCATTCCGGTGAGGATCGGGTGGTAGACCTCGTAGTCGGAACGTGAGGCGTAGAGCACGGTGTTGAGCGAGGTGTTGGTGTCGCCTGCGAGCGGCTGCTCGGTGCCGAGCACCCGGTGGTACTGCGCCTTCACCTGCTTGCCGGCGTAGTAGAGCTGATCGACGGTGGCACGGTCGAGCGCGGTGCGGACCTTGATGGCGCCGTTGTCGTAGGTGAAGGTGTTCGGGAAGATCCGCCGCTCGATGTCCTCCTTGCAGACGCCGTACGGCTTGCAGGCCTCGTAGAAGTCCAGCCAGGTGACGAGTGCCGCCCAGGGCCGTCCGCCCTTGCCGAAGTTGGCCTCGGCGACCGGCAGCAGTGCGCCGATGTCGGGGACGATCCCCGCCTTGAGTGCCGCGACCTGGCCGAAGCGCCCGTATTCGCTGAGTGCGTCGCGCACCACCCACTCATTGGGGGTGCCCTTGAGGTGGGTGTAGTCGGCGAAGGCGCGGAAGGCGGCGCGGTAGGAGGCGTTCTGGGTGACCACGGCGTGGAACGCGGTGTCGTTGTTGCCGGGGTAGACGCCCAGATAGTTCACGGAGAGTGCGGCCAGCGCCGCGCCGCCCCATGAGGCGTCGTCGTACTGCCCCTTGTGGTACTTGTCCATGGTCGCCAGGACCTTCTTGATCAGCCCGAGTTGGCTGTGCCGCAGCCCCTTGGCACTACCGATGTAGAGCGCTTCCCGCAGGGTCTCGGCGTTGGTACGCGTGACCTGGAAGGTGCGGGCCGCGGTGCCGAAGTCGTTGATGGCGCGCCGCAGGACCTCGGTGGTGGGCGGGTCGGTGATGTCGATCTCGGAGCGCGAGAAGTCGTGGTAGGCGACGGCGTGGAGATACGTGAACATCTCCAGCAGATGCGTGCCGTTGCGGCCGTCGTGGCGGGCGGCGAGTGAGGAGATCCGGCGGCCGACGGCCTGGACGTGGGCGTCGGACATCACGGGCACCAGCCGGGCGTCCCAGGTCCAGATGATGTCGCGGAGGCAGCCGTCGGCCGTGACGGCGGGATCGGCGAGGAAGTCGGCGAACTGCTGGGGGTTCAGCCCGGTGACTCCGTCGAGGGTGCAGGGCACCCCGGTGGCAGTGCGGGCCGTGGCGATACGGGGCCTGGCGCCGGTCCCCGGGCCCTGCCGCCCGGGGACCCGCCCCTCAGCGAGCTCACCGGGCGCGGGGGCGGGCAGCACAGTGCGGTTGGGCGCGTCGGCCAGGCGCTCGACCTCGTCGTGGGGGTTGGGGGCGCGGGTGGGCGCCGGGGCAGGAGCAGGACGCGCTGCCGCCGGGTGGCCGAGCTGGGCAGCGGCGGCGGTCGGGGCGACAGGCGTGAGCAGGGTGACGGCGAGGCCACCGGCGATGGCGCCGGTGAGCAGCGGCCCGCGCAGGGCCGCCGGCACGGATATGGGCAGCACGGATCTTGGCTTGGACACCGAGAGCTCCTGGTGTGGGAGGTGATGGGGGCGTGCGGCAGTGCGGTCACCGCGAACCGCCGTGGCATGGAAGGGGATTGGCCGAACCGAACGGTGCGCGATGTGACCCGTAACATAGTAATGTGAAATTGCACTGACAAGGCCTCAGTACGACTCTGTTTCCAGGGAGCCCGTATGTCCGAGAACGTCCCCCGCCCCGGCATCCCCGGCCCCGGCACCGCCACGGGCGCCCGCTCCGGACTGGCGACGGGCAGTCATGACCTGGCGGTGTCACCCGAGTTCGCCGATCTCATGCGAACGGGATGGGCGCCGAGCCCGCTGCCGCCCGACGCCCGGGTACCCGCCCACGCCGTCACCCCGACCCGGCGGGAGCGGCTCTCCGCGCTCTTCCCAGGCGAGCGACTGCTGGTCCCGGCAGGCGAGTTGAAGGTGCGCAGCAACGACTGCGACCACCGCTTCCGCCCTCACAGCGCCTACGCCTGGCTCACCGGGCTCACCGGTGAGGATCAGCCCGGTCATGTGCTGGTCATGGAGCCGTCCGGGCCGTCCGGGCACGAGCCGGTACTGTATCTGCGCCCGCGATCGGCCCGGGGCGACGGCAGCGAGGAGTTCTACCGCGACCGCCGCTACGGCGAGTTCTGGGTCGGCCGGCGCGCCGATCTCGGCGAGGCGGAAAGGCTGACGGGAATCCGCTGCGTACACCTGGACGACCTCGGCGCGCTGCCACCCGGGCGCAACGCCGCAGAGGATCTCGAACTTGCGTCGGCGCTCTCGGAGTTGCGCCTGGTGAAGGACTCCTGGGAGGTCGCGCAGCTACAGCTCGCCGTCGATCACACCACCACTGGATTCGAGGACGTGGTACGCGCCATCCCGGCCGCCCTCCGTGACCCACGCGGCGAGCGCCGGCTCGAAGGTGTCTTCGGACTGCGGGCCAGGCTGGAGGGCAACGGCACCGGTTACGAGACGATCGCCGCATCCGGGGCCCACGCCTGCGTACTGCACTGGATACGCAACGACGGCCGGCTCGACCCGTCGGAACTACTGCTGTTCGACGCGGGAGTGGAGACCGACACCCTCTACACCGCGGACATCACCCGCACTCTGCCGCTCTCCGGCAGGTTCTCCCCCGTCCAGCGCCAGGTGTACGAACTCGTCCTGGCGGCACAGGAGGCGGGCATCGCCGCGCTCAGACCCGGTGCGCGGTTCCGTGACTTCCACAGCGCCTGTATGCGGGTGATCGCCGACGGTCTCGCCGAATGGGGCGTGCTCAAGCACGCCGACGGCGACCTGCACCGCCGCTACACCCTATGCGGCAGCGGCCATATGCTCGGGCTCGATGTGCACGACTGCGCGTCGGCGCGGGCCTCGGCGTATCTCGACGGGGTCCTGGCGGAGGGGCAGGTGCTCACCGTCGAGCCCGGCCTCTACTTCCAGCCGGACGACGAGACCCTCCCCGCCGGACTGCGCGGTATCGGCGTCCGTATCGAGGACGACCTGGTCGTCACGGCGGAGGGGGCCAGGCTGATGTCGGGTTCGCTGCCGCGCACACCGGACGCGGTGGAGGAGTGGATGGGCCCACTGCTGGAATCCTGAGCCCGCCCCTCGGGAGTACCCGTCAGGCACGGCCTAGGTGTACTGCCCAGGGACGTTGGTCAACCTGGTGATGGGTGGTTTGCCGCCGGTTGCGGTGTGGGGGCGGTGGTGATTGTAGTGATGGA
>NZ_JBHXFA010000279.1:0-4544 GCF_042724175.1 Streptomyces sp. NPDC127084 | reverse complement strand
GATGGGAGAGGGCAGGACCAGCGCCCTGCCCTCTCCCATCAATCTGCGGAAGGCAACCGCTTCCAGCACACGCCTCGAAACCCCAGACAACTCTGAACGTCCTGAGTTCTATCGCTGGTACTGAACTCAGCTCACCACGACCTTGTGGATCGAGCTGAGTATGCGTGCCCGCATTCATCTCGGTCCCCGACTAGTAGGGACTGAACGGTGGACTCGTCTGCGGTGCTCTGGATTCTCGCCTGGTCGGGCGTGGCCTCGATCGCGATCTTTGTCCTGACTGGACTCCTGGGGCAGCTCGTTTCCTTGATCGAGGCATGGCGCAAGCTGCGTAGGGCCGTCCGGGGTGGCAGCAGTCAGGACGCTTCGGTGAGCATCGAAGCGTCGCCGCAGCCGACAACCACAGGGGCACCGACCGCCGACCCGGTGCAGTTCGGGGCTGCCGGGTCGGCGGTCGGTGTGCGACAGCTCGGCGGGACGGACACTGCCGAGCCGTCGCAACCGTCACATCAGTGACATCTGTTCGCCCTCGCCTGGCCTCTTGGGCGGGACGAACTCCGGCGGGGCGTCCGGCGCGTCGCGGTGAGTCCGCAGCCACCACGCGAACTGGTAGTTGCGGCAGGTGCGGTAGCGGACAGAGGTGCGGCGTGGTTCGTCGGCGGGGATGCTGTGCTCGCCCCACCCGGTGATCGGGCGGGCGTTGTCGAGGTGCACATACAGGCCCGGCACGAGGGCCGGGCCGTCCCACTGCTCCCCTGGGGCTCCCTCGAAGGCCAGGTGGGCGTTCTGGCTCCAGTTCCAGGGATTGGGCAGAGCGCACAGGTACCAGGCCATCGGTGGATTGTCCTGCGGCAGTTGGAGGGTTTGATGCCGGCGGCGCACGTCCACTCTCGGGCGGTCGGGCTGGCCGAAGCTGCGCAGGCAGTGCTGGTCGAGGGCGACGTGCCGCACGCCAGCCAGCCACATTATGCAGTACCGACTTCGCGATTCGATTTGGATCTGTATTCGCTGCGACATGCGCTCCCCAATTGCGATTCCTAATTATCGAGAGATTCGTTTCTCTCTATTGTCAATTTTATCAAATTTCCCACCAATTCCAGATGTCTGTCATGACGGAAGCCATTCGGGTAAGGCATATTGAATTCCTCTTCGAAAGCCTTCTCGTATTCCTCTTTGGGGAGCGCGATGGGACGGCGGCACGTCGCCTTGAGGTTGGACCCGCTGAGATCGGTGACCTTCACGTCCTCGAAGTAGCGTCGGAGCATGGGCTCCAACGTCTCGGGCGTATGGAAGCGGAGCTTCTGCCACTTCCCCTTGACGAAGTTCATCTCCACGTTGTCGTCATCGAGGAAGCTCATCTTGGTAGTCGCGGTCTGTGAGGTGACGCGTTTGGCCTGCTCGTCACGCAGTTCGCGGGCGAGGCTCCGCGTCCCGAGGCACACGACCCCATCGGCCGCGCACAGGGCGTTGACCGTGGTCATCACCCAGTGCTGGTAGTCGAGGGAGGTGGTGGCGTTGATGACGGAGTCCAAGACGACGACGTCGTAAAGGCCCTTGGCCTCGATGTCCTTAGCGATGTCGCGGATCATGCCGACGACGGCGCGGATGTCGACGGCGTACGAGCCGTCCCGGCATCGGTATGGCTCGTAGTCGTGGATGTTGAAGCCCTTGGCGCGCAGGTGCTTTGCGTAGTCGCCGTAGCCGGCGCCGAAGTCCACGACGCGATGGGTGGGCTTCAGCCAGGGGGTGACGAGCTGGTCCCAAGTCTCGGAGCCGTACGCCAACTTCCCGGCCTTGGCCTTGGAGGAGAACTTCCGCAGCCGCTTGGGCTGGACGATGTGCTGGTTCCACACCGGGGCCTTGTCCTCGATGGCGCTCCAGTCGTACACCCCGTACTCGCCGGTGAGGTCAGCGTGGAGCTGAGCTGCTTCGGACGAGGGCACGGTCCAGGCAAGGAGGTCGAAGCGTGAGATAGAGGCGACGACGGCGTACTCGGCGTTGAGGACGATGCGGCCCTGGTCATCGATGACGACGCTGCCCCAGGGGCCGTGGCCAGCGGTCATGTGGCCGATGGCGTTGACGAAGGAGAGGTTCTTGCGCTCGGCGACGCGGATGGATTGCCACGGGATCCACGACCAGGCGCCAAGCTCACCGGGTTCGGCGTAGACGACGCTGGCTTCGGTCTCCACTCGGTTGTGGAGCAGGTTGAACTGGATCTCGTCCTGGAGCCGTACCTTCGTTCCGAGCATCACCGCAGGCGTGTGCGTCTGGCCGATGGCCTTGAGGCCCTTGGTCCTCTGGTGGCCAGCGACCAATGTGCCGTCGGCGTTGAGGATCACCGGTTTGACGACGCCGTGACGGCGAAGGGACGCCTGGAGCCGGACGAACGCAGTCTCGCTCAGGCGCCGCGGGTTGTAGTCCGCGGGGCGGAGCTGATCGAGCGGGTACGACTCGTGGAAGGTCGTGGTGGGTGCCGTGCTCATGCGGCGTCATCCTCCTGGTGGGCTTCCTGGAGGACGTGCCAGCCGAAGCCGAGGTCGCTGTTGGTGTCGTCTACGAACTTCGTGTAGATGGCGTTGAGGGCTTCGACCTCTTCGGACGTGATCCGCACCCGCTTGGACTCCCACTGGAGGTAGCCCCACTGGAGGTAGTCGACGGTTGCGGCTGCTCCGGTACCCGCTCCGTCGGAGGTCAGTTCCAGCGTCTCGGGTAGTGAGGTGTCGTCCAGGAGTCGGTCGACGCTCTCGCGGTCGTATCCGGTTCCGGTGAGGTCGGGGATCTCGGAGAGGACTTCTGCGAGCAGCGCGGTGTCGTAGCCGGCGAGGTCGTTGGTGCGGTTGTCGACGATAACGATGCGGGCTGCCGCCTCGTCATCGACGTTGATCCAGGTGACCGCGATCTGTTCCCAGCCGAGCTGCTGGGCGGCGGCCACGGTGTGGTTGCCTGCCAGGATCTCGTTGGGCCGCCCGGTGTGGGTGCCCTTGTTCACCACCACGGGCCGGTACTGGCCGTTGACGGTCAGAGACTCGGCGATGGAGGGGATGTCACCGGTACGGGGGTTGCGGTAGTAGGGGTTCAGGTCCGCGATGGGGACGGCAAGCGGCAGGAGCTCTTCGGGGATGTTGGCGGGCGTGGTCACGGGCGTCCCTTGTGTAGGCCGTTCCCCGCGCCCTACGCACGCCAACAGTAGACGATCAAGCCTGGGTGTCGTCTGTGGCTTCTGCGTCGTCTGCCGTGTCAGTGGCCCTGTAGTGGTGGAGTTCGGAGCGGATGGCGTCGAGGTCGTCATCGGTGATGGTGGTGGCGGTGAGCCGGTTGATGTCGACGCGCTTGCCGGTGTACTGGCGCGGGGTGGTCATGGCCCCGACGCTACCGAGTCGACCGACTCACGGGTCGGCTGGGCAAGGGCAGCCGAGGGGCCTTTGCCTGCGGTGACGAGAGCTGTCGTGACGGCGCTCTTGACGGCATTCACATACGTGGTGAATGCGGGGGTGATGTTCCCGCGGTTGGCACGGGACGTGTCACCGTTGAGGAAGAAGGCTTGCCGCTGGGCGGTGCTGATCTCCAGTTGTACCCCCATGCGCCGCGTGTTCCTGTTGCAGATGTTGGCGGTGTCGTTGCCGTTGATTTCGTTGCTGGCGATCTGGACGGCGAATCCGGCCTGCGACAGCGCCTGTCCGATGTGGTCTCTCAGCCAGCAGTCGAGGCCGCCGAGGCTCGTCACCGGGGTAGTCCCCGAGGCTCCGTGCCAGGAGACGGTGTGCGTGGCACCCTGTGCGAAGGTCAGCGCCATCGGGTCATCGAAGTCGGTTGCGGTCAGATGCAGTTCACCGTTGTCTGCCCGCTTGATGCCCTCAAAGGTGTAGAAGTCGTGGGCGTCTCCTGCTGCGGCGCTGGCAAGCTCACTGGTGCCCGGTTCGACCCCGCCGCCGTGAATGGCCAAGTGGAGCAGCGTGGATATCGGGGACGAGCGCCAGAGGCGTTGGTAGTCGATACCTTCGATTTGCCCGCTGGCGAGTGCGGCGAAGGAACTGTAGAGGCCGGTGGCCATCAGGCTTCTCCTTTGTTCTCTCTGGTCAAGGAAGCGGCGGTGGCGCATGGCCACCGCCGCTTCGCTTAGCGGTTGTTACAGCGGCAGATGCCTGACGGCAGGCACCAGGCATCGCAGGCTTTGCACCACTCCGCCCCGGGGACCGGAGGTTCCGGGCGCTTGTTCTGCTCGGGTACCTGGGTGTCGGTCATGCTGCTCTTCTCCTGGGTCGTCGTGTGGTGGAGATGGCCTCTTCGAGTTCAGCGACGCGCTGCGCTGTGTCCCGGTCGGGGACTTGGGGTGTCCTGCGGCCCGGATCTCGCTCGTCGGCGGCGCATTCCGGTGAGCCGTCGCGTTCGATGAGGAGGCGCAGGTACAGGTCGCGGTCCTCTGGGTGTCCTTTGAAGTCCTCTGCGCTCATGTCGCTCCGGAGTGCACGCGTCCCGCCCCCGGCGAGGCGGGGGCGGGACTGTTCGTGGTCGTGGATGTTGCGGTCCCGGTGGCTCCGCTTCGGAGC
>NZ_JBHXFA010000278.1:0-4592 GCF_042724175.1 Streptomyces sp. NPDC127084 | reverse complement strand
ACTACCAGCAGCTCAACCGCGACCACGCACGACTCAGAGCGCCCGGCGAACGCGCCTTCGCCCAGCTCAAGTCCTGGCGACTGCTACGGCGAGCCAGATGCTCCACCCGCCGCATCAGCACCATCGTCCAAGCCATCCACACACTCCTGACCCGCAACCATTCAGGATGAAAGAGGTTCAATCACCGCAGCTGCCAGTCCCGCAGCCCGGACGCCGCCGTGCCCCAGGAACGGGCCTCGGCAGCCATCAACAGCCGACGCTGCCGCTCGTCCAGATGCGGGACGCGACGTGCTGGGCCGGTCACGACGAGCACTGCCCAGGTGCGACCGGGAGAAGCACGCGAGCTGTTGTACCTCTTGAAGCGTTGGCGGTAATGAAAAGCCGTCCACCCGCACCTTCGATACGAGATCGCTGCGACTCGAGGCCGAGATGGCCAGCCGAGATCTTCTCCTCGAGTCTCTCCTTTTGGATACCGACTCCGTCATCAGATATCTGTAGCTCGACGATCTCCGAGGAGTTTAGCTTTAGCGAAATCCACACATGCTTAGCGTGGGCATGTTTTTCGATATTAATCAGAAACTCACGAGCAGCGCGATAAAGTAGCCGATCAGCCACACCAGCACTGTTGAGGTGGCAATCAACATGTATTGACAGGTCAGTGCGCAACTGCAGCTGTTCAGTAAGCTCTACCAAACTGTGAGCTAGGCCACGCGTCTCAAGCACCTCGGAATGCAGAACTTTGATGGAAGAACGAAGTTGACTGGCCACCTCCTTCAACAGGACATCGGCCCGTGCGAGCGCCTCACTGGCACATCTCGATTGGGCCTCCTCCACCTCGTGGCGAGCAGCCAATACGTTCTGGACGGCACCATCATGGAGTGCTTCTGCAAGATCATTCCGCTCTCGCTCCTCGGCAGACATAACCATTGCGAGCAGGCGTGATCGATGTAGGTCGAGTTTGCCGATCAGCCTGACTCGTCTTTGCTGAATATTCGAAAGTAGAATGCTTCCCGAGGCGAGAACCAAAATAAACAACGCGTGAGTCGAAGCCCAATCCCAGGGGGTATTTCCCATGTGCCCTATTCCGATCCCGGCTATGTATGTCACAGAGCAAAGAATGCCCGTAACCGCAGATGCCAAAGGATTGAAAGAAAAAGCCGCAAGCAAGGGAATCAGCATGAAAACATCGAGAGCCACCGGCGAGGACCAGGAAGGATCTGAAAAGCCTCCCGATACGGCCAGGAAGGCAGTCATGATGCAAAAGTCGATCAGCGGCATCCACACCATAAACGCGTGTGGTGCCCAATCGAGTGGCACGATCAGAGCAGCAACGCCCCATAGCCCGTAGACCAAGACGATAGCCAGGGCTATGCGAGGGTGGGCTTGGGGTGGAAAGACAAACAGCTCCACGAACAGCGCGGCTACAAAGCAAAGCCTCAAAGCCGCCTGCGTCCGCAGGGCACGGGGAAGGCGAACATCTTGATGAGAGCAGAGCGCCCAACCCGTGATTTCCCGCACCGACTTCGAGAGAGCATTTCGTAGAGCTACCATTCCGCTACCGATCTGCGATATCCAAAGTCTATTTACCTACTGAAGAATCCCGTGTCGCATGGCCATAGCCACTGCGGCAGCGCGGTCAGAAACCTGGAGCTTCTCGTAAAGATGTTGCGCGTGGGTCTTGACCGTTGCTGAGCCGAGAAAGAGTTCTTCGGCGGTTTGGGGGATGCTCAGCCCGCGAGAGAAGGCTTCGAGCACCTGCCGCTCCCGCTCGGTCAGAACAGGTGCGTCACGTTTGGCGCGAACTCGAATTTGCGCGGCCAGCGCCCCGGTCAGCTCTGTCGGGATAATCGTCATGCCCCTGCTTAGATTAATTACCGCTTCGACGATCTCCGCCCGCCGGGCATCTTTAGGGAGGTAGCCACTTGCCCCATCTTCGATGGCTTGAAATACTACTGAACTTTCCGTGGTAGCAGAAAGTATCAGGACTCGGGTTTTCAGCGTCTTTTCCTGCACTATAAAGCGCATTACCGCTATGCCGTCTAGGTCTGGAAGGCGGTAATCCACAATGGCGACATCTGGATTTTTCTCACGGATCAAACTAATTGCTTCGCGTCCCGTCTCCGCCTCGGCCAGAACCTCTATCTCGCCACTCAGCGAGAGGCCTCTTGAAATGCCGTCACGGTAAACAGGGTGGTCGTCAACCACCACTACGGAAATTTGCTTTCCATCACTCATTTTTCTCTACCTTTTGATTGCTCGATCCTGGGAGTCCCCTCGGAGTTACATGAGGGCTCGGTAGCGGGGTCCGTATCGACCGTTAGGGCATCCAGGTTCTACGTTCCTGAGTATTCCCTCGCGATTGTCTAAGGGCTGTCCCGTAACTGCTCGTAACGGGTGAGATGATCTTGCTGTGACCCGCGTGATCACGGCGTCGGAGCCGTCCTGGATAGTCCCGTCTACCGGACTGAGCCCGCGCCAGTTCAGCAAGCTGGTCACCGCACTGCGGCGCGAAGGAGCGGATCCGGTGCGCAAGGGCCGTCCCTGGAGCCTGTCTCTGGAGGACCGGGGCCTGCTGGTCGCCGCGTACCGGCGCACCAACCTGACCCTGCGCCGCCTGCGCCCGGCAACCGCAACGACTGCAAGGCATGAGAGCTGTCCGATGCGAAGGACGCCGTCGGCAAAACCACGGTGACCGCGGAGGGCGGCTACGGGGGCACCGGCCTGGTAATCCCGCACCGCCGCGAACGCGGCCATGCCGAACTGCCAGCCTGGAAAGAGGAACACAACACCTCCAACCGCAAGGCCCGCGCCCACATCGAGCACGCCTTCGCCCGCATGAAGAGCTGGAAGATCCTCCGCGACTGCCGCCTGAAAAGGCGACGGCGTCCACCACGCCATGCTCGGGATCGCCTGCCTGCGCAACCTCACCCCCGCCCGGTAACAGGGAAACGAGCTGGTCAACCAGCACGCCGTAGATCATCTACGGGACAGCCCTCAGTCCGGAATAGGGGAAGTTCCATCACGAACGACTTGAGCCCGCGAGATGGCCTCGACTTGATCACGTTCTACATCTCACAGCATCCATTATTGCACCCCGCGGTGCAACTATGCGACGGATCCTGTACAGCCCGCAAAACTAGTCTGAGCCGGTGACACGGTCGCGCTCCAACGCGTAGTGCTGGGTTCCGCTTTTGGTGGGTTGATGCTGGCGGCGGGAAGGTTCCGGTACTTGGGGGCGGGCGCTTGACGGTGGTGTTACGTCCACGGCCGGGCCGTGATGAGGAAGCCGTGGTGCGCCGGTTGGCCGGGGCACGCAAAGCGCCGCGGGATCTGGTGATGCGGTATCGGATGGTGGAGTTGAGCTGGTAGGGCATGCGGGTGCCGGCATTCGCGGTCGAGGTGGGCTGCGGTGAGAAGACGGTACGTTGTTGGCTGCATCGCTTCAGCCGGGCTGGTGTGGAGGGTTTGGACGTTCTCGGTGGCCAGGGCCGCGAGCGGCGGATCGCTGAGACCGAGTGGTCGAGCATCGGCCTGGTCAAGCGGCCACTGCCGGGCCGGCTCACCATGCAGGCAGGTAGGAAGAGCCTCGCGGGAGACAAAGCAGGACCGCCGGAGCGGATGCTTGACGCACTGGCCGAGCAGGCCCACGCGATGGTGCTCGAGATCAGACGTTCCCAGGTGTGCAGGATTCTGCTGGAAGGGGGGCGCGTTGTGCCGTACTCGGTCCCTGGAACCGGTCCAAGGGCCGTGACTTCGAGGGAAAGGACGCGGATCATCGGCCTTTGCACCCACCCGCCGGACGTTGCAACGGTCGCCTGCTCCGACGAGCCCGGGCCGGTGATCCCACGCACCTTCCCGCCGCACCTGGCTGGCCGCCGGACGGACACCGCATCAAGAGCGAGATCGACCACGGCCGCGGACCGGAGAAGACCTGGGTCTACGGCGGCTTACGTGTGGCGGACGGCCAGGAGATCACCATGACCGCATCGTCACGCAACAGCGCCTTCTACCAGCAGTTCCTGCAAGAACTCGAGGACGCCAACCCCGCCGACGACATCTACGTGATCACCGACAACCTCTCCTCGCACAACCGCGTCTCCATCCGCGCCTGGCTGGATGAGCATCCCAGGATCCGGCACGTGTTCATCCCGGTCGGCGCATGCTGGTTCAACCTCCCGGAAGGCTGGTGGTGTGTCTTCCGCAAGACCGCCTTCGCGCGTCAGTCCGTCGCCAACCCGACCGAGATCGAACAAGCCACCCGACTCGCAACAACCCAGCTCAACGCCCGAGCCCGACCCTGGGGCAGACCCGCACCACCCACCCGACGCCTACGCCTCTGATATCTGTACTCCCTTTGAGGAACCCAGCAGTAGTAGGACTCGGTTAGGTCGGTGCTGGCGGTGGTGGGCGGTGTCTGCCCGATCGTCTGAGTAGGGGCCCGGTGGCAGGTGTTGCAGATGCCGGTCCAGCACCTCAGGTTGTTTGGAGGGAGTCGAGTGAAGCTTCCCCTTGCTCTTGGACACCTGGAGACTGGGATCTTGAGGTTCCAGAGGAAGTAGCACCAGGTGGGAAGTAAGTACGCGAAGCGGTAC
>NZ_JBHXFA010000277.1:0-4634 GCF_042724175.1 Streptomyces sp. NPDC127084 | reverse complement strand
CACCATGTGCGGGCCGCCGCCATCAGCGTCTCCGAAACCCTCAAACACCCGCGTGGGTGGTCTCGCGCACCACGGCTGTGTCATGCGCGGCGCTGTCGAGCCCCTGCCGCCCCGAACGCCGCAGCCCCCGGATATCCCGCGCGAAGGACCAGACCAGCGCCGCCAGTGCCGCCGCGACCATGACGGCGGCGCCCGCGAGCGGCACGATCCCGGCGCCCGCGACCAGAAGCACGATCCCCTGGACCGCGGCGACCGTCTTACGGGCCATGCTCGGCGGCAGCGTGCCGTTCAGCCACGGCAGGACCCGTGCCGCCGCGACGAAGGCGTACCGCATCGCGCCGATCAGCAGCACCCACGGCCCCAGGAACATCGCCACATGGACGCTGAGGACCAGGATGAGGAACGCGTCCACCTCCATGTCGAAGCGCGCCCCCAGGGGCGACTCCGAGCCGGTGCGCCGGGCCACCTGGCCGTCCACGCAGTCGAGGACCAGCGCCACCGCGGTCAGGGCGACCATGACGGCGAGCGGCGGCTCGCTGACGAAGGAGGAGCCGGGGCCGTCGAGCAGCGTGCCGTTGACGAACGAGTCCGCGACGAGCGCGGTAACGCCCCCGACCAGTACCGTCCGCGCCAGGGTCACGCCGTTGGCGGGCCCGAAGGCCACCCGCGTGGGCCAGCACCGGCGCAGTGCCCGCGTGAGCACCGCCCAGGTGGCGAAAGTGAAGACCAGGCCCGCCAGCCAGCCGGCCGGCCCAAGGCCGAGCACGGCGCCCAGCAGGACGAGCAGGAGAGTCTGCGCGCCCGCCCCCGCGATTGTCTCGGGGCGTACCAGTCTCGCGTCGAAAGTGCCGCTCAGGGCCACTGCGCAACCACCCTCCGGCTGTGTGACAGAGTCGATGAACGCCGCGTTCCAGTTGAGCGGCCCTCATGATTTTCAGAACGTAAACCGCAACCCGAGTGTTCAGCGGGAGGTCCTGAATGGAGTCCGCGATGGAATCCGCAGAGCCGTCGAACGAGCCGTCGGACGGTTCGTCGAACGAGCCGTCGAACGAGCCGTCGGCCGGGACATCGACCAGGACATCGACGGGGCGAGCCGCACGTACCGCGCACGCTTTCTGGCTCGTCTCCCCAGGCAGCGGCGAGATACGCGAATCCGCCCTGCCGGCCCCGGCCGACGGCGAAGTCCTGGTCCGGACGCTGTACTCCGGGGTCAGCCGGGGCACGGAAAGCCTGGTGTTCCGCGGCAGCGTGCCCGAAAGCCAGTACGCCGAGATGCGAGCGCCCTTCCAGGAAGGCGACTTCCCGGGGCCGGTCAAATACGGCTATCTGAACGTCGGCCTGGTGGAGGAGGGACCCCGCGAGCTCGTCGGCCGCACGGTCTTCTCGCTCTACCCGCACCAGACCCGCTTCGTCGTCCCGGCGAGCGCCGTGACCACGGTGCCGGACAGCGTGCCCGCCGAACGGGCGATCCTGGCCGGGACGGTGGAGACCGCCGTCAACGCCCTGTGGGACGCCACGCCCCTCGTCGGCGACCGTATCGCCGTCGTCGGCGCGGGCATGATCGGCTGCTCCGTGGCCCGGCTGCTGGCCCGGTTCCCTGGCGTGCGGGTGCAACTGGTCGACGCCGACCCGGCGCGTGCCGCCGTCGCCGAGGCCCTCGGCGTCGACTTCGCGCTGCCCGCCGACGCCCTCGGCGGCTGCGACCTCGCCGTACACGCCAGCGCCACGGAAGCCGGACTGAACCGCTCGCTTGAGCTGCTCGCTCCGGAGGGCACGGTCCTGGAGCTGAGCTGGTACGGCGACCGGCGGATCAGCCTGCCGCTCGGAGAGGCGTTCCACTCGGGGCGTCTGGTGCTGCGCGGCAGCCAGGTGGGCCGGGTGTCCCCGGCGCGGCGCTCCAGCCGTACATATGCCGACCGGCTGGCGCTCTCGCTGGACCTGCTCGCCGACCCGGCCTTCGACGCGCTCGTCACCGGTGAGTGCGCTTTCGCCGAACTGCCGTCGGTGCTGGCCCGTATCGCGGCCGGCGAACTGCCGGGTATGTGCCACCGGGTCCGCTACGAGTGATCCCTGCGCATATGACCGTGACGACCGGCACCAAACGGGCCTCTGAACGCGGCGTACGCTCCGGCCGTACTGAAGGACACGGGCCGCCGCAGCGGCCAGGAGCACCGACCGGAGGCACAGCCGTTGTTCAGCGTCACCGTCCGCGAACACCTCATGATCGCCCACAGCTTCCGCGGGGAGGTCTTCGGACCAGCACAGCGTCTGCACGGCGCGACCTTCCTGGTCGACGCCACCTTCCGCAGGCCGGAACTGGACGAGGACAACATCGTCGTGGACATCGGCCTCGCCACCACCGAGCTGGGCAAGATCGTCGGCGAGTACAACTACCGCAATCTTGACGACGAGCCCCAGTTCAACGGGATCAACACCTCCACCGAGTTCCTCGCCAAGGTGATCGCCGACCGGCTGGCCGACCTGGTGCACGCCGGGGCCCTGGGTGAAGGCGCCCGCGGGCTGACCGGGATCGGCGTCACGCTGCACGAGTCGCACATCGCGTGGGCGAGCTACGAGCGGGCCCTGTGACCAGCGCTCCCGCTTCCCCGGTGCGGATCGTGATGCCTGCCGGCGTCCACGATCCCGCCACCCCGAGCGGCGGCAACGCCTACGACCGCCGGGTCTGCGCCGAGCTGCCCCGGCTCGGCCGGCCGGTGGACGAGCAGACCGTGCCCGGCGGCTGGCCCCGGCCGGGCGCAGCGGCGCTGGCGGCGCTGACCCGGGTCCTGCGGGAGTCGCCGGACGGGAGCCTCGTGCTGCTGGACGGTCTGGTCGCCTGCGCCGCGCCCGATGTGGTCGTCCCGGAGGCCGAATCCGGACGGCTGCGCCTCGCGGTGCTGGTCCATCTGCCGCTGGCCGACGAGACGGGGCTCGACCCGGACGAGGCGGCCGCCCTGGACGCCGCCGAGCGCAGGACACTGCGGGCGGTCCCCACGGTGCTGGCCACCAGCGACTGGGCCGCGGGACGGCTGGTGGAACACCACGGTCTCGACCGCCGCCGAGTCCATGTCGCGGCCCCCGGCGCCGATCCGGCCCCGCCGTCCCGCGGCAGCGCGGGCGAGGCAGCCGAAGCCGCTCCGCGCCTGCTGTGCGTGGCGTCGGTGACCCCGCGCAAGGGCCAGTACGAGCTGGTGGAGGCGCTCGCGGCGGTCTCCGATCTGCCGTGGGACTGCGAATGCGTCGGCGGTCTGGGCCAGGACCCTGCGTACGTCTCCCGGCTGCGGGCGCTGATCGCGGAGCACGGACTCGCCGACCGGGTACGGCTGGTGGGCCCGCGTACTCCCGGGCCCGAACTGGACGCGTACTACGACAGCGCCGATCTGCTGGTGCTCGCCTCGCACGCGGAGACCTACGGCATGGTCGTGACCGAGGCGCTGGCGCGCGGCATCCCGGTGCTGGCCACCGCCGTCGGCGGACTGCCGGAAGCCGTCGGACGGGCGCCCGGCGGGGACGTACCGGGGACCCTCGTACGGCCGGACGACCGGCTCGCCCTGACGGCCGCGCTGCGCCACTGGCTGGGCGACCCCGGCGAACGGAACCGTGCCAGGACCGCCGCACACGCCCGGCGCGACGCGCTGGCCGGCTGGGACGCCACGGCGCGCGGGGTGGCCGCGGCGCTGGACCGACTCCGCGAAGACTCTCGGGAGACCGCATGACCACGATGGACACGACGGGCACGAGGGACGCGAGGGACACGAGGGACACGAGGGACTCAATGGACACGGCAGGTACGGCAGACACGATGGACCGACCCCGCTTCGCCCCGGAGTGGCTGACGCTGCGCGAGAGCGCGGACGCCGCCGCCCGCGCGCCCGAACTCCTCGATCCACTGCGCCAGTACATCGCGGCGACGCGGACGGACACCCCACTGGTGATCCGCGACCTCGGCTGCGGCACCGGTTCGATGGGGCGCTGGCTGGCACCACGGCTCGACGGCCCCCAGCACTGGATCCTGCACGACCACGACCCCGATCTGCTGGCGCTCGCCGCCGCCCAGCTGCCGCGTACGGCCGCCGACGGCAGCCCTGTCACGGTCGCGACCCAGCGCGGTGACATCGCCCTGCTGGACGGCGCTGCCCTGGCCGGCACCTCGCTGGTCACGGCCTCCGCCCTGCTCGACCTGCTCACCCGCGAGGAACTGGACGCCCTCGCGGCGGCCTGTGCCGGGGCCCGTAGCCCGGTGCTGCTGGCGCTGTCGGTGGTGGGCCGGGTGGACATCGAACCGGCCGATCCGCTGGACGCCGAGATCACCGAGGCGTTCAACGCGCACCAGCGCCGGGTGGACGACGGACGCCGCCTGCTCGGCCCGGACGCGGTCGCCGCGGCGTCGGTGGCCTTCGCCCGCTACGGGATGACCGTACGGGTGCAGCCGAGTCCGTGGCGGCTGGGCGGCGACACGGCGACACGTCTGCTCGCCGCCGAGTGGCGGGGCCGCGGGGGGGGGCGCCCCCCCCCTCTACCGGGCCCCCCCCCCCGAGGCCGAGGGGGTGGGTGTGAGAGCCCCCGCCCGCCGCGGGGCCCGCGCCCCGCGGGGCGGCCCCGTCCGCCCTCAGCCCGTCGGCGCGCAGCAGCAC
>NZ_JBHXFA010000276.1:0-4791 GCF_042724175.1 Streptomyces sp. NPDC127084 | reverse complement strand
GCCCGCCCGCCCCCCCCCCCCCCCCCTCAGCGCTGTCCTCAGGCTCGGGCGGCGATGTCCCGCAGTGCCCGGCCGAGCCTGCGGGCATAGAGCCGCTGGAGCACGGGGACCAGCGGGCCCGCCAGCCGGGTGTACCAACTGGCCGGCCGGGAGAAGGCCGTCACGGTGAACCACACCGTGCCGTCGGCGGCGAGCTCCACGATGAAGGACTCCTCGCCCTGTTCGGGATGTCCGCGGCGGGTGCCGTAGGCGAAACCCTGGCGGTCGCCGCCGCTTTCGGCCCAGATGACCTGGCAGGGCGCACGGAAGCGCAGCGGTCCCACACCGAGCGCCACTTCGACGTCTGTGCCGGGCTTCGCGTGCGAGTCGGCCCGGACCCGGGCTCCCGTGGCGCGGTGCATCCCCCAACCGGTGACCGCGTCGCCCGCGGCCTCGAAGGCGGCCCGGCCGTGCCCGACGGTGGTGCGGTGGTGGAGGTGCTGGTACCCGTGGGGGAGGGTGCTGCGGCGGGTGGCGCCGACCTCGGTGTAGTTCAGCGTGTGTGTGGTGCGCATGGAGCACTCCTCGTTGTCGCGGACGGGCGCTGTCAGACGGTGCCGGCCCTGTGGGTGTCGCGGGCGTCGTGGGTTTCGCGGGCGTCGTGCACGGGTGCCGGTGCGCCGCGACCCGCTCCCGGTGTACGGCCGAGCCGCTGCCAGGCGAGTACGGAGCACAGCCCGAACCCCAGGGCGTTGCCTATGCCGTGGGTGGCGGCCATCCAGGTCAGGCTGGGATGCGGCAGCCCCGTGACCTCACCGACCGCCCAGCACAGGGCCAGCACCATGGTCGCCGCCAGGGATGCCGCCGATACGCCGAGCAGGGCCCGGTTCAGCCGCCCGCTCCCGGGGCGGATCTCACGCCAGGTCAGCAGGGCGACGGCCCACATTCCGGCGGTCAGTACGAGTGCCCCGGCCAACTCGGTCTCGTCGTTCACGAAGTATCCGGCCAGGACGAGCAGGGTGCCGAAGGGGACGCTGAGCGCAGCGAAGCGGCTCAGTGGAGCATGCGTCACCGCCCGGCACACGAGACCGGCCACCAGTGCCGCGGTGAAACCCGCGAAGTGGAAGTGCGGCACGGTCAGAGCGAGCATCTCCAGCTCGAAGCCGAAGAGCCGGTGGCCGGAGCGCTCGGCCACCAGCGCCACCCCTGCGACGGCTGGGGAGGCGAGCGCCGTGAGCGTCGCGATCTCCGCGGGAGCCAAGGAGCGCGTCCGCCGCAGTCTCGCGGGTGCACCCAGGGCGAGTGCCATGGTGCCGATGGCGTACACCGAGGCCAGCGCTGTGCTGAGGGTTCCTCGTGGCAGCCAGAGGGCCACCGCGCCCGGGATGGAGAGCCAAGGCCACAAGCGCGCCAGCCGCTGCGGGACGGGGTCGTCGATCAGTCGCAACCCCATCGGGATGATCAGCAGCATGCCGAGCATCACGATCGCGTTGACCAGTGCCGTCATGACACACACTCCCGTTGAACGTGTTCAGTTTCTTGTGTCCGTGAGCCTAGAGGCATTGTTGAACATGTTCAAGTCGTGAGATGCGGGTTGAATAGGGTGTACTGGATAGTGCTCTATGATGAACCGCGAAGCTCCTGATCATCGCGCTGGGAAGCGCCGAGGCAAGGCGGATGATGACTCTCTCGCTCACCGTGTCGGACGAGGTGCGCACCCTCGCGCCCGGCTTCACCCATCTCGCCGTCGAGGCACGCGGCCTGGTCAACCGACCCAGCAACGAAGCGAGTTCAGCGCTGCTGGACGAGGCGGCGGCCCGGCTCGCCGAGCGGCTCGGCGGCCGCGCCCCGCAGGATGATCCGCATATCGCCGCCTGGCGGGCGGCCTACACGGCTTTCGGCGCCAAGCCGTCCCGTACGCGCAACTCGGCCGAGGCACTCGCCCGGCGCGCCCTCGCGGACGGCGGTCTACCGCGCATCAACGTGCTCGTGGACGCGTACAACGCCATCAGCGTGGCCCATCTGATCCCGGTGGGCGGTGAGGACCTGGACCTGATCCAGGGCGGGATGCGGCTGATCCGCGCCAGCGGCGACGAGCCGTTCATCACCTTCGCACAGGGCGCCGAGACGGTGGAGCACCCCGACGCCGGTGAGGTCGTGTGGAGGGATGACGAGGGCGTCACCTGCCGGCGCTGGAACTGGCGGCAGGGGCCGCGCACCGGTCTCACCGAGCAGTCGGTGAACGCGCTGTTCCTGCTGGAGTCGCTGCCGCCCATGACCACCGCCGAGCTTGAGGCAGCGGGCGCCGAGCTCGCCGAAGCGCTGGAGAAGCTGTGCCCCGGTGCGCGGATCACCGTCCACCCACCGCAGTGACGGACACGCTTGCGGCGTACGCCGGAGTGGCGCACCCGCGAAGGCCGACCCCGAGGCTGCGCGCACAGTGGTGACGCGCAGCCTCGGGAGGCTGTCTCAGCCCGCTTCGCGTACCTCGGCCGGCGTCGGCGCCGTGCCGCCCAGGTGCGCGGGTACCCACCAGGTGTCGTTCGCGTCCTTGGGGCGCACGGGGTAGGCGCGCTGCGCCGCCTCCAGAAGCTCCTGCACCCGTTCCCGCAGTCGCCGGGTGATCGCTCCGGCGTACTGGTCCAGGGGTGCGGCCATCGGTTCGCCGACCCTGATCGTCACCGGGATGTGGCTGCGCTTGAGGTTCTTCGGCCGCCCCTTGGTCCACAGCCGCTGTGTGCCCCACACGGCCATCGGTATCAAGGGCACACCGGCCTCCTGCGCGAGCCGTGCGGCACCCGACTTGAAGCTCTTCAGCGTGAACGACTGGGAGATCGTCGCCTCGGGGAAGACGCCGACGATCTCGCCGGCCCGCAGCGACTCCAGCGCATGCGCGTACGCCGCCTCGCCCTGCGACCGGTCCACGGGGATGTGCTTCATCCCCCGCATCAGCGGTCCCGAGATCCGGTGCCGGAAGACGGAGTCCTTCGCCATGAAGCGCACCAGGCGCTTCTGCGGCAGGGTGGCCAGGCCGGCGAAGATGAAGTCCAGGTAGCTGATGTGATTGCTCACCAGCACCGCACCGCCGGAGCGCGGAAAGTTCTCCGAACCCTGGGTGTCGATCTTCAGGTCAAGCGCCTTGAACATGGTGAGTGCGGCGCCGACGACCGGCCGGTAGACAAGCTCTGCCATAGGTGGGGAGACCCTTCCTTCACTGTGCCCCGGGAGGGTGCGCCCGGCGGAAGTTACGCAGCCGTAGGTTTTCGGCATTGGGCAGATCGTGCACTATGCGCGGCGTATCGGCCAGTCCATGGCGCCTCGTACGGCGAGATTCTCGTCACGTCGTGTCACCTGAGAGGAATCCGGGCGGCCGACGCCGTGCTGTGTACGAGTGAAGACGATGACGAGTACAGGCGGGATCGGGACACAGGAATGACCAGCGGACAGACAGAGCGACGGCTCGGCCCCGCCGAACTGGGTGTGGAGCTGGGGGAGCGGGCGACTCTGGTCCAGTTCTCCAGTGCCTTCTGCCAGCCCTGCCGGGCGACCCGCCGGACGCTCGCCGAAGTGGCGGCCATGGTCGACGGAGTCACGCATGTGGAGATCGACGCCGAGGCCCGACTCGCGCTCGTACGGGCGCTGGGGATCACGCGTACCCCGACCGTGCTGGTGCTCGACGCGGATGGCCGGATCGTGCGCCGGGCAGCGGGCCGGCCCCGAAAGGCGGATGTCATCGTGGCCATCGGCGCGGCGACGCTGTGACGCCGGCAACCGTGCCGTGACGCTTCTCCCATCTCCTGGAAGCCGCTTGACTGTGCATGCCACCAATCGTCAGTCTGACGGGGTGCCATCTCTCATCCTTCCTCTTCAAGGCCGGCTGTGCGGGAACCGCACCCGCCATGTGAGTGCGTGCTGTCCGGGTGCCTGAGCAGCCACGGAACACGACGCCCGCCCGCACCTGAACGCAGAAGGACGACGACTCGATGACGGCAAAGGCCGGACTCGGCACCGCGCACCTTGCTACCCCCGACCTGCTCCGCTCCGTCTTCAGGCGCCACGCCGCGGGTGTCGCGGTCATCACCGCCCAGGGTGAGCACCCCGTCGGCTTCACGGCCACCTCGCTCAACTCCGTCGCCGCCGAGCCTCCGCTGGTCTCTTTCGGGATCGGAACCGCCTCGTCCAGCTGGCCCGTGGTCTCTCGGGCGGAGCACATCGGCGTGCACGTACTAGGGGAGCACCAGAGGGAGCTGGCCGCCACTTTCGCGCGCAGCGGCGCCGACCGCTTCGCCCCACCGACCAGTTGGCGCCGCGGGCCCGAAGGCGTGCCGGTCATCGGCGGAGTGCTCGCCTGGCTGGTCTGCCGGGTCGTCGCCCGCGTCCCCGCGGGGGACCACTGCATCGTGATCGCGCAGGCGGTGGCCGGGGACTCCGACGGGGCGGGTCGCCCGCTGGTGTATCACCAAGGGCGCTTCAACGCTCTGCGGGACTGACTGATCCAACGATGCGGAAGGCCGGGAGATCCCGGTTACACAGCGTTGTCAAGGTCACAGTTCCAAGCGCTTGCTCATTGCCGCGTACCGCTATGTACTGACGAGTAATATGACGTACGGGGCGCCGGTCGCCTTGACCGGAAACCCCGCCTTCGGGCGCCTATGCTGCCTGCACAAGGCAGGACCCCCTTGGCTTCGGTACGGGGGACCCACGGAAAAGACGGATGCAGTAGGAGAGCCGGCGTGAGCTTGAGGATCGTTGTCTGTGTGAAGTACGTGCCCGATGCCACTGGCGACCGGCACTTCGCGGATGATCTGACCG
>NZ_JBHXFA010000275.1:0-4793 GCF_042724175.1 Streptomyces sp. NPDC127084 | reverse complement strand
GGGTACCGGCGCGCAACGCGCCGGTACCCGCCCTCTGTGGCGGAACCGTCAGAGCACCTTGGACAGGAACGCCTTGGTGCGCTCGTGCTGCGGATTGCCCAGCACGTCCCGCGGGTTGCCGGACTCGACGACCACGCCGCCGTCCATGAACACGAGCGAGTCGCCGACCTCGCGGGCGAAGCCCATCTCGTGGGTCACGACCACCATCGTCATACCGCTCTCGGCCAGGTCGCGCATGACGTCGAGGACGTCACCGACGAGCTCCGGGTCGAGCGCGGACGTGGGCTCGTCGAAGAGCATCAGCTTCGGCTCCATCGCCAGCGCACGGGCGATGGCGACACGCTGCTGCTGACCGCCGGAGAGCTGCGAGGGGTAGTTCCCCGCCTTGTCCCCGAGGCCGACCCGGTCGAGCAGCTTCAGGGCTCGCTCGCGGGCGACGGCCTTGGCCTCGCCCTTGACCTGGATCGGCGCCTCCATGACGTTCGCGAGGGCGGTCATGTGCGGGAACAGGTTGAACCGCTGGAACACCATGCCGATGTCCCGGCGCTGGAGAGCGACCTCGCTGTCCTTCAGCTCGTAGAGCTTGTCGCCCTTCTGGCGGTAGCCGACGAGCTCGCCGTCGACGTACAGCCGGCCGCCGTTGATCTTCTCCAGGTGGTTGATGCACCGGAGGAAGGTCGACTTGCCCGAGCCCGAAGGGCCGATGAGGCAGAACACCTCACGCGGGGCGACTTCGAGATCGATGCCCTTGAGGATGTGGGCCGCGCCGTAGGACTTGTGTACGCCCTCGGCCTTCACCATGGCGGTCATGTCACATCACCGCCTTGGGGCGTCGAAGGATCAGCAGGTTCGCCTTGACGCGCTGCCACGGGGTGGGTGGCAGCTGACGCAGCGAGCCACGGGCGTAGTACCGCTCGATGTAGTACTGGCCGACGCTGAAGACGCTGGTCAGAGCCAGGTACCAGATCGAGGCGACGATCAGCATCTCCATGACGGCGAACGACGTGGAGCCGATGTTCGTCGAGGCCCGCAGCAGATCGGTGTACTGCACGGCGGAGACCAGAGACGAGGTCTTGAGCAGGTTGATGAACTCGTTGCCGGTCGGCGGCACGATCACCCGCATGGCCTGCGGCAGCACGACCCGGCGCATGGTCTTGCCGTTGGGCATACCGAGTGCGTGCGAGGCCTCGGTCTGACCCTCGTCGACCGACTGGATGCCGGCTCGGACGATCTCGGCCATGTAGGCGCCCTCGTTCAGACCCAGACCCAGCAGGGCCACAAGGAACGGGGTCATGACATCGACCATCTCGTCCTTGTAGAACCCGATGTTCAGGATCGGGAAGATCAGCGCCAGGTTGAACCACAGCAGCAGCTGGACGTACACCGGGGTCCCGCGGAAGAACCAGATGTACAGCCAGGACACCGCGCCGGTCACCGGGTTCTTCGAGAGCCGCATGACGGCGAAGACGATGCCCAGCACCAGGCCGATGATCATCGACAGCACGCTGATGATGATGGTGTTCAGCGCGCCTTCGAGGATGCGGGAGTCGAAGAGGTACTCACCGATCGTGGCCCAGCGGAGGTCGCCCTGCGAGAAGGCGAAGCCCAGCCAGCCGAGCAGGCCCAGCACGATCACCGCGGACACATAGCGTCCGTAGTGCCGCACCGGGATGGCCTTGATCTGCTCGGGGTGCGCCGCGACGGCGGCTTCCTTGCTGACCGTGCTGTCGCCCTTGCTCTCCGGCGAGCCGGCCGGCGGCTTGTCCGCCGGTGGCTCGTCGGCGGGCGTCTTGTCGAACTTGTCAGTCACAGTGACTGCCCTTCAGGTGGAACGCTCGATGCGGGTACGCCGCGACTTACTTACCGCCGTTGATGGTCGCCTCGGTGACCGCGCTGTCCTTGACGTCCCACTTCTCGAGGACCTTGCCGTACTCACCGTTCTTGATGATCGCGGCCAGGGCCAGCTTGAGCGCGTCCCGCAGCTCGGTGTTGTCCTTGTCCACCGCGATGCCGAACGGGCCGGCGTCGGTCTGGTCGCCGACGACCTCGAAGTCGTTGCCGCCACCCGCGGTCTTGGCGATGTGCGCGGCGACCGGGTAGTCGTTCAGGTCAGCCACGGCGCCGCCGGACTTCACTCGGGTCTGGGCCTCGGCGTCGGTGTCGAAGGCCTCGATGGTGAGCTTGCCCTTGCCGTCCTTCTCGCACTTGGCGGCCTGGGCCTTGAAGGTGGTCTCGTAGGTCGTGCCGCGCTGGACGGCGACCTTCTTGCCACACAGGTCGTCGAGTGAGGTGATCTTCTGCGGGTTGCCCTTCTTGACCAGCAGGGAGACACCGGAGGTGAAGTAGTCGACGAAGTCGACGCCCTTGCCGACCTTCTTGCCCGTGTCGTCCAGACCCTCTTGGCGCGCCTTGGTGTCGCTCATGGCGGACATCACGACGTCCTGGCGGCCGGTGTTGAGGGAGGAGATCAGACCGTCGAAGGTGCCGCTGGTGAACACGAACTTGACACCGAGCTCCTTGCCCAGCGCGGCGGCGATGTCGGGGTCGATACCGACGATCTTGCCGCCCTCCTCGTACTCCATCGGGGCGTACGCGGCGTCGGTGCCCACCTTGATGACACCGGCGTCCTGGTACTTCTTCGGGAGCTTGTTGAAGAGCGGGGCGGAGCTGCCGGCGCCGCTCTCCTTGGTGGAGGTCGATGCCGAGTTGGTCTGGTCACCGCAGGCGGTGAGTACCAGCGCGCCGGCGACCGCGATCGCGCCGACCGCGGCGATCCGGGACCGTGCGGCGGTCGTACGACGGGTGGTGCTTGCGGTCATGATCGGGTCCTCCGGCATGTCGGGGTGTAGCCAAAGTCGGTCGCGAACTCGCCATTGAGTGTCACGACCCTGTGTGTTTCCGGCATCTTGCCATTCGGACTAGCCCATTCAGTGGCCTCGGCATGTCAAAATCGGATAACGGGTGACCCCCGAACTGCGACAGGCCGGTACAACATGACCGGACCAGCCGCATCATCTGCGGCTTTACCTTCCTATGACGGAAAAATCTTCGGATTCGGCCCACTGTTCGGGCGGCTCGGAGAGTGACGGTGGAGCGACTTTTTGTGACCAGTTCAGCTACTTGATGCTTTCTGTCAGGTTATGTCGCGAAGAGTCGTCGTGCAGAGCCCCGAGCCGGTCTAACGGACTCGTCGGCGGTACCGTCCGTCAGGTAAGAAGGATCCTTACACCCCTCATCCGGGGCTCAGGGCGCGTTGTGCGGCGCGCCCGCGCGTACGTACCTCTCCCTGCCGGGCGGGCCAACCGCCCCGCGCAGGGCACGGACGCGGTGCCCGCCCACCCCTCCTCAACCAGGAGCGGCAACCCTCAAACGATGAAGACTTAAGGGGTCAACCACAAATGGCAGCCGAGATCGTCAATCCCCACAGCGACAGCGCCAGGGAAGCGGAAGTGGAGGGTGTCGCCGGTACGTCCGGCGAAGCCTTCGACCCCGCCTTCGCCCTGCACCGCGGCGGCAAGATGGCCGTCCAGTCCACGGTGCCGATCCGTGACAAGGACGACCTGTCCCTCGCCTACACGCCCGGCGTGGCGCGGGTGTGCACCGCCATCGCCGAGCAGCCCGAGCTGGTCCACGACTACACCTGGAAGTCCCAGGTTGTGGCGGTCGTCACGGACGGTACGGCCGTGCTCGGGCTCGGCGACATCGGCCCGGAGGCCTCGCTCCCCGTGATGGAGGGCAAGGCGATCCTGTTCAAGCAGTTCGGCGGAGTCGACGCGGTCCCGATCGCGCTCGCCACCACCGACGCTGACGAGATCGTGGACACCGTCGTCCGGCTCGCCCCCTCGTTCGGCGGGGTGAACCTGGAGGACATCTCGGCGCCGCGCTGCTTCGAGATCGAGCGCAAGCTCCAGGAGCGGCTCGACATCCCGGTCTTCCACGACGACCAGCACGGCACGGCCGTGGTGACCCTCGCGGCCCTGCGGAACGCGGCGAAGCTGACCGGCCGGGGCCTCGGCGATCTGCGTGCGGTGATCTCCGGCGCGGGCGCCGCGGGTGTCGCCATCGCCAAGTTCCTGCTGGAGGCCGGGCTCGGGGATGTCGCGGTCGCCGACCGCAAGGGCATCGTGAGCCGGGACCGCGAGGACCTCACCCCCGTCAAGCGGGAGCTCGCCGAGCTCACCAACCGCGCCGGGCTCAGCGGCTCGCTGGAGGCCGCCCTGGCCGGTGCCGACGTCTTCATCGGCGTCTCCGGCGGCACGGTGCCGGAGGCCGCGGTGGCGTCGATGGCGGAGGGCGCCTTCGTCTTCGCCATGGCCAACCCGAACCCGGAGGTCCACCCGGACGTGGCGCACAAGTACGCCTCGGTCGTGGCCACCGGCCGCAGCGACTACCCGAACCAGATCAACAACGTGCTGGCCTTCCCCGGTATCTTCGCCGGCGCGCTCCAGGTGCGGGCCTCCCGGATCACCGAGGGTATGAAGATCGCGGCGGCCAACGCGCTCGCCGACGTGGTGGGTAACGACCTCGCCTCCGACTACGTGATTCCCTCGCCGTTCGACGAGCGGGTGGCCCCGGCCGTCACCGCGGCCGTGGCGGCGGCGGCGCGCGCTGAGGGTGTGGCCAGGCGCTGACCACCTACGGCGGTTCGAGCGGGCCGTGCCGGGCACCTCGTGGGGTGCGGGGCACGGCCCGTGGCCTTTTCCAGCCCGCACGGCGTGCCCGAGGTCTGTCTCTTATACACAACACCCAGCCCACGAGACACACTCACAACTCGCTTACCCTCTTGGGCGACA
>NZ_JBHXFA010000274.1:0-4795 GCF_042724175.1 Streptomyces sp. NPDC127084 | reverse complement strand
GTTCCGCCTGCGCCCGCAACGCCGTCTCACCACGCGCCGACAACACCCACGGCACAGCGGGAAGAACAGGAGCAGCGGTTTCACTCTCCTCCGCAAGCTCGACAGCCTCTTCAAGGATGACGTGCGCGTTGGTGCCGCTGAAGCCGAACGACGAGACGCCGGCCCGGCGCGGATGCCCGTTGTGCTCCCACGGGCGGGCCTCGGTGAGGAGTTCCACCGCACCCGCCGACCAGTCCACATGCGGCGAAGGCTCGTCCACGTGCAGCGTCCGGGGCAGGACCCCGTGCCGCATCGCCATCACCATCTTGATCACACCGCCGACACCAGCAGCCGCCTGCGCATGCCCGATGTTCGACTTCAACGACCCCAACCACAACGGCCTACCGTTCTCCGGCCGTTCCTGGCCGTAGGTGGCCAACAAGGCCTGGGCCTCGATCGGATCACCCAGCGTCGTGCCGGTCCCGTGTGCCTCCACGGCATCCACATCCGCGGCCGTCAGTCCGGCTGATGCCAGAGCCTGCCGGATCACCCGCTGCTGCGACGGGCCGTTCGGCGCGGTCAGCCCGTTAGACGCACCGTCCTGGTTCACCGCCGAACCACGCACCACCGCCAGCACCCGGTGCCCGTTGCGCCGCGCGTCCGACAGACGCTCCAGAACCAGCACACCCACACCCTCGGACCAACCGGTCCCATCCGCCGTCGCCGAGAACGCCTTGCAACGGCCATCAGCCGACAAACCGCGCTGACGGCTGAACTCCACAAAGCTGTCGGGAGTGGCCATCACCGCGACACCGCCCGCCAGAGCGAGGGAGCACTCTCCGCGCCGTAGCGCTTGGCCGGCCAGATGGAGGCTGACCAGGGACGAGGAACAGGCGGTGTCCACCGACATCGCGGGACCTTCCAGGCCCAGCGTGTAGGAGACGCGGCCGGCCACGACGCTGCCCGAGCTGCGGCCGGTCAGGTAGTCGTGGTACATGACGCCGGCGAAGACACCGGTTGGGCTGCCCTTCAGGCCGGCCGGACGGATGCCCGCGTGTTCCAGGGCCTCCCAGGCGGTCTCCAGCAGCAGGCGCTGCTGCGGGTCCATGACCAGCGCCTCGCGTGGGCTGATACCGAAGAACGCCGAGTCGAACTCGGCCGCGTCGTGCAGGAATCCGCCGTGCCTGACGTAGCTGCTGTCCGGTCGGGACATCTCGGGGTCGTAGAGCCGTTCGACCTCCCAGCCACGGTCGGCCGGGAACTCGGATATTCCCTCGATGCCCTCCGCGACCAGGCGCCACAGGTCGTCCGGGCCTGTGACACCGCCGGGGTAGCGGCAGGCCATGCCGACGATGGCGACGGGTTCGTCGGTGCCGGTCGTCGCGCCCTCGGACGGTGTCGCCGCCGTGGCGGTCCGGGCCGCTGCGGCGATGTCCTCACGGGCGCCGAGCAGTTCCTCCATCAGCCGGTCGGCGAGGGCTCTGGCGCTCGGGTAGTCGAAGACGACGGTGGTCGGCAGCGGCACTCCGCTGACGGCCTTCAGCCGGTTCCGGAGTTCCAGCGCGGTCAGCGAGTCGTAGCCGAGTTCCAGGAAGGCCCGGTCGGGGTCGATGGGGTCTGCTGAGGCGTGGCCGAGCACCCAGGCGGCGTGGCTGCGGACGAGGTCGAGCAGGGTGTCGCGGGCCTGAGTCTCGGGAAGCGCGGCCAGCTTCCCGGCGAGGCTTCCGGCTCCGGGGGCACCCTCGCCCGCAGTCGTGGGGGCGCCGGCCGTCGGACGTGCCGGGCGGTGCGCGGCGCGTGTGGTCGGGCGCAGCAGGGGCGGGAGTTCCGTACCGCCGCCGATCCAGGCACCTCGGCGCCGGGTGTGCAGTACGGCCGTGTTCAGAACGAGAGGGGCGAGCACGTGGTGTTCGGTGCTGAGTGCCTGGTCGAACAGGGCGAACGCCTGATGGGTCTTGATCGCGGGGACGCCCAGGGAGCGGATGCGGTTGAGGTCCACCTCGGTGAGCTGGGCGGTGAGGCCGACCGGCGGATCCCATGTGGCGTACGCGAGTGAGGTGGCGGGCAGGCCGGTCGCCCGGCGGTGCTGGGCGAGGGCATCGAGGAAGACGTTGGCGGCGGCGTAGTCGCCCTGTCCCGCCGCGAGGATGAGACCGCCGGACGAGGAGAACATGACGAACGCCGTCAGGTCCAGGTCTTTGGTGAGGAGATGCAGGTTCCAGGCGGCGTCGGCCTTGGGACGCATGACGCGTTCCATGGACGCGGGGGTGAGGGTGGTGACGAGGCCGCCCTCGGCGATGCCTGCGGTGTGCACGACGCCTCTGAGGGGGCGGTCCGCGGGGATCGCGGCAAGCAGACCGGCCAGCGCGTCCCGGTCGGTGACGTCGCACGCCTCGACCCGCACCTCGGCACCAGCCGCGGACAGCTCCGCCACCAACTCCGCCGCACCCTCCGCGGCCATCCCGCTCCTGCTGATCAGCAGCAGCTGACGGACACCGTGCTCGCTGACCAGATGACGGGCGACCAGCGACCCCAGCCCCCCGGTACCGCCCGTGACAAGCACCGTACCGGCGGCATCCCAGGGGCTGTCCTGAGCTCCGTCCGCACCCGGCTGGATCGCGGACAGCCGGGGCATCAGCAATGTGGCACCGCGCAGAGCGAGTTCCCCTTGGTGGCTGCCGAGCGCCTCGGCCAGAACGGCCGGGTCGGGCCTCTCCGCGTCCGTGCCGGGGTCGAGGTCGAGGAGCCCGAAGCGGCCGGGCATCTCCTCGGCGGCGGCCCGTACCAGGCCCCAGACGGGGGCCTGCGCCACGTCGGCCACATCGGTCGCGCCAGTCGTCTCGGCGACACCGGGGCCCGCCCCGACCGCACCCCGCGTCACGACGACCAGGCGAGCAGCGGCGAGGACATCGTGCGCGAGCCACTCCTGGAGCACGGGCAGGACGCGACGGGTGAAGGAGCGCATCCGGTCGGGCAGGTGGGGAGTGGACTCGGCCGGGTCCCCGAGGCGGTGGGCGTCCAGGACGACCGCCTCGGGCAGCGGAGCGCCCTCGGCGACGGCGGCGACGAGCGCGGCCACGTCGGGATAGGCCGGTACGCCCGTGGCGGCGGGTCCGTCCGCGTACGCGGTCGTGTCCGGATGGGCGGGCGCGTCGAGGTCGGCGGGCATGTCGTGGCCGGCGACGCCGTGCGGGTCCGGCCCCAGAAACGCCCATGAGGTGGTCGGGGTCACCGGTCCGGGCACCGGCAGCCACTCCACCTGGTACAGGGCCTCGCGTTCCTCTCCCGCACCGCCGTCGAGCCGGTCGGCCGACACGGGGCGGGCGGTGATGTTCCGTACGTCGGCCACGGGCAGCCCGTGGGCGTCGGCGACCGCGACGGAGCCGCCGTCCGGGGAGACCCGCACGCGCAGTACCGCGGCCCCGGTGGCGTGAAGCTGTACACCACTCCACGAGAACGGGATGGACGGGCTCTCCTCACCCTCCTGCTCCTCCAGGATGCTGACGTGCAGTGCGGCGTCGAGCAGAGCCGGGTGCAGTCCGAAGGCAGCCGCTTCATCCAGGGCGCTGTCGGGGAGGGCAACCTCGGCGAACAGATCCCCGTCCCTTCGCCAAGCGGCACGCAGGCCTTGGAAGACCGGCCCGTATCCGAATCCGCGCTCGGTGAGACGGTCGTAGAAGCCGTCCGCGGACAGGGCGACGGCCCCTTCCGGGGGCCAGACCCGCAGGTCCACCCGAGGCGTGGCTTCGGCCAGGGCACCGGGCAGGACAACACCGGTGGCGTTGCGCGCCCACGGCTCGTCCTGGGGCGCGGACTCCGGCCGGGAGTGGACGAGCAGGTGCCGGGCTCCGGAGTCGTCGGGTCCTTCCACGACGATCTGTACGGCTACGCCCTCGTGCTCGGGCAGCACAAGCGGTGCCTGAATGGTCAGTTCGTCCAGGACCGGGCAGTCGACTCGGTCGCCCGCGTGGAGCGCGAGTTCCACGAAGGCGGTTCCGGGCAGCAGTGTGGTGCCCAGAACCGTGTGGTCGGCGAGCCAAGGGTGCGTGGTGAGGGACAGACGCCCGGTCAGCACCACGCCGTCGCTGCCGGGCAGCGGCACCACGGCTCCGAGCAGCGGGTGCTGCGCGGGCCGCTGCCCCAGTCCTGAGGGGTCACCGACGGTGGCCGCGGTATCCAGCCAGAAGCGGTCAGGCTGGAAGGGGTAGGTGGGCAGGTCGACGGTGCGGGCACCGCGTCCGTCGAAGAGGGAGGCCCAGTCGATGGTGACGCCTCGGGTGTGCAAGTCACCCAGGGTGGTGATGAGTTGGTTGGTCTCGGGTCGGTCGCGGCGTTGCACGGCGAGGAACACTGCCTGGTCGCCGCAGCCCAGCCCGGCCAGTACTGCTTGCGGGCCGATCTCCAGGAAGGTGCGTACGCCGTGTTCTTCGAGTGCCTGGATGCCGTCGTGGAAACGGACGGTCTCACGGACGTGCCGGACCCAGTACTCGGGATCGCGCAAGTCTGACGGGTCGGCCAGGCATCCGGTCACGTTCGACACAACCGGTATCCGCGGCTCGTGAAAGGTCAGCCCGGACGCCACCCCCCGGAACTCCGCGAGCATCGGCTCCATCAGGAGGGAGTGGAAAGCGTGGGAGACCGTCAACCGGGTCGTACGCTCGAAATGGCCGGCCAGCTCCGTGACAGCCTCCTCGTCTCCGGAGACCACCACAGAGGTAGGCCCGTTGACAGCGGCCACGGCTACAGCCATGTCGTCACGGTCGGCGATACGGTGCCGTACCTCTTCCTCGGTGGCCTGCACAGCGACCATCGCCCC
>NZ_JBHXFA010000273.1:0-4848 GCF_042724175.1 Streptomyces sp. NPDC127084 | reverse complement strand
GCCCGGTCAGCTGCAGCCCGTCGGACCGGGCACGGTCGACCAGCATCGCGATCAATTGCTCGTCCGACACCGCCTCCGCAGTCGACTCGACGGCCAGCTCCTCCACGGCCGATCCCTCGGTGATGGCCTCGCTCATCAAGCGTCTCCTTGATCATCGGATCCGCCGTTGATTAGACACTCCCTACACTCCCGCGCCACTTCAGCCCCGGGAGCGGGAGCTGGCAGCGCGGGAGCACGTGGGTGAGTGTCCATTAGGTGTCCCTTCCATCCGGGTATCCACCTAATTCGTTACACACCCGCCGGGGGCGACGGAAAGTGCCATGGCCCTACAGGCGGGTTGGATGATGATACGGCCTCTTGATCGAATCTGTTGCTGTGTCTGGGTGAGGAGGCCGCGCGGCTCACCGGGAGAGGTGCGGGGGGGGCTGCTTTGCTCCCAGTGTCCGGGACGTGGACGAGGGGCCGTCTGTGCTCCAAAGGTGCCTGCACTTCAAGGAGAGCCATGCGATACACCATCTTGTCCGGCATCGCTGGCCTGGCCACGATCGTGGCCAACGGTGTGAGCACGGTACCGGCCGACGCGGGAGGATGGGGTATCCCGGTGCCGTGCGCTACCACGGCCCTGATCAACGCGATCGCCACGGCGCCTGCGGGATCCACGCTCATCCTGGCCCGTCGCTGTACCTACCATCTGACCTCGGCATACTCCGGTGCCCACGGGCTGCCCCCCGTCGACAGGCAGCTCACCATCGAGGGTCGTGACTCCACGATCGTCCGTGACGGGGGGTCGGCCGGTGTCTTCGGAATCTTCCACGTCACCTCCACCGGTGACCTGCGGCTCGAGGACGTTACGATCCGCGGCGGCAACGCACCCGTTGACGGAGGAGGCATCCTCGTCGACTCCTCGGGCAAGCTGAGACTCAACAAGGTCACCCTCGACAACAACCACGCCGACCGCAATGGAGGAGGCGTCGATGTCGAGTCAGGAGCCACGGCATACATCACCAGCAGCGAGTTCACCTTCAATAACGCGGGCAGCAATGGCGGAGGCATGCAGTCGGATGGCACCGTCACCGCCGACGGAGTCGTGCTCTCCCGCAACTTCGCCGCCGTTAACGGCGGAGCCATCAGCCACGTCAGGAGTGACGCCCTCTACCGCAACGCCACAGTGAAGGACAACACCTCCGGCGACAACAGCGGCGGCATCTACAGCGGCTCCGGCAGTACCGTCCGGTTCACCAACAGCAAGATCATCAACAACACCACAGGTACGGCCGGCGGCGGCATCGCGAATGAAGCCTCGCTGACGCTCATCAAGACCGACGTCTCCGGCAACGTCGTAGGCGGCACCGGCGGCGCGGGCGGAGGCATTTACCAAATCGATGGCACCCTAGTGCTGCGGGACAGCAAGGTCGACCGCAACAGTGCGAACGGCTCCGGCATTTCACGGGCCGGTGGCATCTTCAGCGCCTTCGCTGCAGTGACGCTTGACCACAGCGAGGTGAACAACAATGCCTCCACCGTCAGACCGGGCGGCGTGTGGACCAACGCCCCGTTCACGAAGAACCGGTCCGAGATCCGGCACAACGTCCCCACCAACTGCGACGGCAGCCCCTTCATCGTCACCGGCTGCATCGGCTGACCCCTCACGCCCCCGCACCGGGTCGCCTGCCCGGACTTGGGGACCGCACGGGCCGCAGCGCAAGCACCACGATCACAGCGAGCGACGGACGCTTACCGGGGAAGACTTAATCGCCAAAGATATCAAACCTACGGGTTGATGATCTGCAAGCGACGGAGGTGGATCACTCAAATGGCGACGTCATAGTTGGCCTAAATTTTCGATAGAATGTCCACTGACAAAACCAAAGTAGCATCGGCAGGAATTGATTCCTGTTTCCCCATGCCGAACGCAGGCGGAACAACGAGCATCACGCGACTGCCCACCTTCTTGCCGATTAGGCCAAGCTGCAATCCCTTAAATAGGCGATTGGGAGCGAGAACCTGGAGCATCGATTGCGAATAGGTATCGTTGATCGTTTTTCTGGTTTCCCATATCATCGTCTTGTACGCGAGAATCAAAGGATCGCCCCCTCCGACTATCGGGCCATTTCCTTCTATTACGTATTTCGATACCAGATTCTTTGGTGGCGTAGACTTTTCGGGAATCTCGATCGAGGGAGACGGTCCGCCAGGGTTTTCCTTTATCGCTGGCAAGGCATGATTTCGCATTGCAACCGGGAGGCCACCCTTGACAGCGACAGCAGGCCTTACCGCGTTCAAGATGTCAACAACGAAAATTAGGGTCGCCTTGGGTGGAATATGAGGAGCGTAGCCTTGGTTTCCATAGGCAAGTCGCGGAGGAAGGGTAACTAGGATGCGGCTGCCAACCCTCTGTCCCTCAAGCGACTGATCCAAACCCTTCGTTATTTGGCCAGCCCCGACACGGATGACAGGTTGCTGCTTTTCGTCAAAATTGATATCAAATGGACGTTTCGCATTCCACACCTGCCCCAAGTAGTAGATCTTTGCGAAATCATTCTTCCTTACGACTGAACCGCTTCCTTTCACTAGAGTCCTTATCGTCAAATCGGGGGGTGGGGCACCTTTGCCTGGCGTCACGGTGGGCACCTGCTTGAACTTATTCCCGGCCGTGACCGACGGAATGACCCTCTCGTTACTCCCGCACGAGGTAAGCAACAGCAGCGCAAGGAGGAGGAAAGCTACTCGACGCATGATTGCACCTCGATTGCCAATTTATCTGTCATTGGGATACTCCTGGCCCGAATCGGTCCCCCGCTTAGCGCCTACGTCACATTCGGGTCATGGCTCCGCGTCGTTTTCAACGGGAGTTGAGGCGCTTGAAATGGTGTGGCTCAGGGCGAAGGTCTGCTCGACGACATAGCTCGGCGGTTGCCCATGCCATGGGTGTTCGGGGCTCCTATCCAGGAGACGACAGGCAGGGCCAGACACTAGCGGAATTCTCCGGTGACCAACGAGCCTCACGGCATCGAGCAGCGAACTTCAGACATCCCGCTCAACACCGTGAGGTCCTCGCTTGAGATCCGGTTTCTGGATCCGAACAAGCCACTCAGGAAACGTCGGCACGTATCATCTTACTTGTACTGGTGGGGCAGGTGCGATTCACGAAACAAACTTGCAGTCCGAAGGTGGTGCCAAAAGTGGCAGAATATGTGCCCCTCCCTCTAAATACGAGCACATTTTTCGTTTTATTCAGGCTGAGTTCCGGGGGGAGTGCGGGACCATTTTGATCTATGCCGTCCTGGGCCCACAGAATTGTCTTATAAAGAGGATTATCCCAATTCTTTAGCGTACTCCAGTGTCCATTATGTGTCGAGATCTTATAGTTCCCGGCGAGGTCGGCGTAGTAGCTGTATGTCCCGCTAGACTTTCCACCCCACAGAACAGCTGTTACAGAGGCTGTTGTGTAGGCAGGAACCTTAATCCCCTGCGATGGAATGCTGTAGGTTTCTACTTTGGAATTTGTTTTAGTGGTAGAATCGCTACTCTCGTGAGAGGATGTGACTCCATGGGTCCCTGAAATTCCGCCCCAAGCCCACTTAACGCTCATCGTATAGCTGAGATTAGTGGACATTGTATTGGTAGTCGTCGCAGTTGTGCTAGTGGTATTCCATATAGACCTAGAGTATGACTGTGTCCAGAGTACCTGCTCGATATCGGTTGAGTTCTCAAGGAAGGAATTCTGGGAATAGATGGGTGATGAATCAGCGCTGAAATTCTGCTGATCCGGGACGGCGCGGACATTACTGACAGTGACACCAGCAATATTCACTGAATCGGGTAGAACTTTGTAGCTTGCGCCCACTGGATAGTTGATGTTGCTGTATGGGTACTGCGCTTCGATAAATTGTTCAATATCGACACTCGTGGCTGCGTAGGCATTCGTCGGAGTTAGCGCAATCGACGCGCAAACAGCGATTGCCACAGCCAGGGAAAATTTTCCACGAACCTTGCGGTTTAGTCTTCTTTGCATGGCGGAACCCTTTGTTTCATGTCGCTGGTATCCCAACCCCCAAGGCATGACATCGCCGTTAAGCGCAGGCGAGGGCGGCAAGGAGCCCACGAGGAACAGTAAATTCTTACTCGGTGCTTGAAGACAATGCGATATCGCCTTAAGGCGAACGTCTATTAAGTCGCGTCGATACGGGCGAGCTTGCGGTGAATGCCCGGTCCCAGGAGCCAGCCTTGCGTACTTTTCGGAAGGCACCGGCGAGAGTTGGATGGGTGAGTAAAGCCTACTCTGAGGTGCTGGCATTTTGTCACGCCGTAGAAGACTTCGCAAGACCCTTTATCCCTCTTGTGGGCTCCGTAAAGATCGCGAGCCGTCGAAGTCTCCAAGAAGGTAGGTCGGCGAGTTATGGGCAGTCGGGGTCTCAGCTAATTACCTAGAACTGCCTAGCGATGAATGTAATAGATGCCAGAAAGGAAAGGTGCTTACAATTCCCGCATCGGGGAGCCTGGTAACAATTGGGTAAACGGCTGCGGCTCCACGCAGAGTGGTAATGGTGATGGGCCGTCATCCCCTGCGACTTCACGAGTTTAAATCCAGCGGTTGACCAGGGGCGTTTCAAAGTCGCGCTGATCATGCGGATCCGCAGGTCATGGCGGTACGAGGGGTGCAGGTAGGACCGTCACGCACGCATCGAAACTCCGGTTGAACTGGGGTGGCCTTCCCAAGTCGCCCTGAATCACCGGAGTTTCGATGCACCGCCAGTGAGCCTCTTTCATCCTGTGCTGGAGGGTGAAATGGGCTGGTCAGCGGGTGTGGTGACGAGGCAGGGCCCCTCGTCGTTGGCGTGGTGATTC
>NZ_JBHXFA010000272.1:0-4947 GCF_042724175.1 Streptomyces sp. NPDC127084 | reverse complement strand
CCCGGGAAGGCGAACGCAGGGACGTCGAGTACGACACGTTAGAGCACCAACAGAGCCCCAGGGATAGATGGCAGTGCTTGGACGCCTGCTCAATAGTCCCAGGACCCTGTCCGTTCCACAGCCAGCCGTCACTCGATCTGGGCCGCTCTGAAACTGTCTGGGGTGCGTCGGCTTGGCGGACGACGCTGGTTGAGCACACGCCAACAGGCCTCAGAGGCTCGGCACGTTAACGAGGGGGAGCTCACAGCGCGCGATGGGTGAGGCGCACTGTCCACCGATGAATCATCGGTTCAGGGGATTCCAAGAAATCTTTGAAGCACGTGAAATGGATGGCCAGGCCGGAAAGCCACACAAGATAAAGGAACGAGTGTCATGTGGGCCTCCATTATGAGAACCAACGAAAGAATTCGAGCGCGCGCAATGTATGGACTCTCCGCCGTCGCACTTTCAGCCGTCAGCACTCTGGTTGCAGCGCCGCTCGCGCCAGCGGACACGAAATCGATCGATTCATGGATAGACAAGTCGCTCAGAATCATGGCTTCAAATCACATTCCAGGAAGTCGCGGTGGAATCTACCGCAATATTATGCGCGAGTCTTCGGGGATCCCTGATGCGATCAATGCCTGGGACTCTAATGCGCAGGCCGGTATCCCCTCCAAAGGGCTCATGCAGCTGATTGAGCCAACCTTCAAAAAGTATCATGTTCCCGGCACGTCATGGAACATCTACGATCCGATCGCAAATATCACGGCTGCCTGTAACTATGCCGCATCGGTTTACGGGACGATTGATAATGTCAACTCTGCCTATTGAACCGGTGCGCCCGGCGAAACGGCTGACGTATGCGGTGAACAATGCCGAGGCGGCGTTCATCGCGTACGTCCAGGAGCGCCGCGCCTCCCTGTACGCGACGGCCTACCACCTGACCGGTGACCGGTACGAGGCCGAGGACCTGCTCCAGAGCGCGCTCTTCTCGACCTACCGTGCCTGGGACCGGATCAGCGACAAGGCGGCGGTCGGCGGCTATCTGCGCCGGACCATGACCAATCTGCACATCGCCGCGTGGCGCCGCCGCAAGCTCAGCGAGTACCCGACCGAGGAGCTCCCGGAGACGGCGGTCGAGACGGACGCGATGCGCGGCACGGAGCTGCGGGCGGTGCTCTGGCCGGCGCTGGCCCGGCTGCCCGAACTACAGCGCACCATGCTGGTGCTCCGCTACTACGAGGGCCACACCTCTCAAGAGATCGCGGACATTCTCGACATCAGTGTCGGCACGGTGAAGTCGAGCATCTGGCGGTCGCTCCGCTGGCTGCGTGAGGAACTCAGCTTCAGCCTTGGCGAGGAAGGGGCCTTCGGCGAGCTGGTTGCCTGACGTCGAAACGGAAGCAGGACACGGCTTGGAACGAGAAATAGGAGCGATCTCCTCGTCCCCGTTACGGCTCATGTGTCCTCTCGTCTGCAGTTCGGAGGAAACTCAGTGCGAATTTTGCTGATAGAAGACGACGTAGAGGTAAGTTCCTTCGTGCTGCGACAACTGAGAGCTTTTCGTCACGACGTCCTCGTGGCAGATAGCGGTTCCCGGGGCCTGGGCCTTTCGATGACTGAAGATCTGGATATGGTCATAATTGACCTAGGCTTGCCTGACATTGACGGGTTGTCGGTCCTCAAAATGATTCGGAAAGTGTCTGATGTGCCTGTGGTGATTGCCTCCGGCCGGGGTGGCGAATCACACGCAGTTCAGGCACTTGAGCTGGGAGCGGATGACTACGTACTCAAGCCTTTTTCGGCGGCCATTCTCCATGCACGATTGATAGCCATCGCGCGACGGTGCAAAAGCACCGAGCGCGACGAGGTGACAGATCTCAAAATTGGGAAATTGGTGGTGAGAGTTGAAGCCCATGTTGCGACCTTGGATGGATGCCCCCTCGATCTGCGGCCTAAAGAGTTCCGCCTCCTTACTTACCTCGCCAAAAATGCCGACCGCGTGATCAGTAAGAATGAACTTCGCAACGAGGTCTGGGACGGAGAATTCACCGGCGATGCCACGATAGCGGTTCATCTATCATGGTTGAGGCGCAGATTGGGCGAAACAGCCTCGCAGCCTCGATACCTGCACACGGTCAGAGGTGTGGGAGTGAAGCTTTCTAGCCCGTGAGGCAGTTTCATGGGTGCCTATCAAAACTGGGGCGGTCTCGCGCACACCGCCATGCTTGTAATCAAGCTACAGCAGTTCTGCAGATGCTGGCCTGAGTGGTTCGGGCTAGTTCTTGTAGCCGGAGAGATTTCGGTGGCGCGATCAGCCGATTCGCACAGCGACTGTGACGCAGTTTTGACCGAACTTTGAGTGCGTTACCGGCATTGAGCTTCTACAGCGTTGCAGCTTCCAGGGTGAGAGCGGCCTTGGCGATTGGCGTCACGGGGTTTGGGCTGCATCGGGATCTGCGGAAGCTCCGCCACTTCAGGCGGTCGACGGGTGCCCGTGTAGCGGTCAAGGCTGAGAGTGTCTAATACGACAGCCGTAGATCGCGATCTTCATCGCTGGGCGGTTGTCCGGGGTTGGTAGTGAGAGGCGCGGGCTCGGGCTTGGTGCCGTCCTCTCCATCATGACCAGCGAAGTCGGTGTCCGACAGAGTGGGCTGGGGCGATCAGGGCGGCGAAGAGGTGTTTGATCTCGTTGGCGGTCAGGGGTATCAGTTCGTCGGACGCTGGCTGGTCACGGCGTTCGGCGGCCGTGGTCACGGCCAGGAACGCGTGGGCGAGCATGGTGAGGGTGACCCAGCGGTGCCGGGAGGTCCAGCGGCGGACCTGGTGCCCGTCCAGCCCGGTCAGTCCCTTGCCGGCCTGGAAGGTCTCCTCCACAGTCCAGCGCCGCCCGGCCACGCGGACCAGTTCGGACAGCGGCACCGGGCGGGGCGAGAAGCAGCGTAGAAGGCGAGTTCGCCGGTTCGCCGATTGCGGCGGATCAGCAGCCACCAGTGGCCGGGGCGCCCGTCCGGTCCCGTGATGTCGACCTGGGCCCAGTCGTAGCACCGCTCGCCCTCCGAACCCGCGCCAGCGGACAGCCGCTGCCAGGCCCGATTGGGCACACGGGCGGCCAGCGCCTTCGCCTGGAATATCCCTGTACGCGTGGCGACATGGTGGGTGCAGATACGGCCAGCACGTAGCCGATGGGGCGGTCCTCCAACGCGGACCGAAGGTACGGATTGTCTCCGTAGGCCTCGTCGCCCGCGACCCAACGGGCGGGTGTCCCCGAGTCCAACGTCCGCAGGACCATCTCGGTGGCGACCTGGGGTTTGGTCGCGAAGCCGAGCCTGTCGGGGATGCCGACCGCTCTGCACCGGTCCGGATCGTCGATCCATGAGCGCGGCACGTACAAGGCGCGGTCGATCGCGGCACGAGCGTGAGCAGCGGAGTAGACGAGGTAAACGGCGACCTGGGCGTTCTCGATGCGGCCCGCTGTGCCGGTGTTCGCGCTGCATGCCGACCGTCGCCGTGTCCTTCTTCAGGTCGCCGGTCTCGTCGACCACGAGGACCGCTTCGTCGTCAAACAGGTGCTCGACCACGTAGGCCCGCACGTCATCACGGACCGCGTCGGCGTCCCACTTTGCGCGGTGCAGCAGGTGCTGCATGCCGTCTGGGGTGGCATCGCCCGCGTGCTCTGCCAGGGTCCAGCAGTTCTTCCTGGGCAGGTCGGACAGTCCCAGCACGAACGATGTTGCGCGGCGTCGCGGCTCGACTCGCGCGAAGCGTCCGGCTGTACGTCCATCAGCTGGTCAAACGTGGCCCGCCAGTGGGCAGGCACTACGCTGTCTGCCGCGGCCACCGCCTGTTCTTCGTTTGTCCACACAACAGCCGATGATTTTGCGGTGGCCGTCTCTGGGCGGCGTCACCCCGGCGGCCAGGGCACCGGTTAGCTTGAGCTGGTGATCGAGTTCAAGGAACCGTTGGCCGTGGCGGAGATCCGCTGGCTGCCAGAATCAGAAGGCGGCCGGGCCTCGGGCCCACCGAGCGCACCGGTCTACGCGGCGACGGTCACCTTCCCAAGCTCAGGCGCGGCTCTTCTCAGCATCCTGGTCCAATACATCTGTACCCAGCCGGACGGGACGACGCTCGCCAACATCGGCTTCCTCGTCCCCGACCTGGCCAGACCCCACCTCCGCGTCGGAGCCGAACTGCAGATCACCGAAGGGCCCACGGTCGTTGCTCATGCTGTCGTCCGCGAGTTGCTGCCCGCCGAGTAGCACGCAGTGAGCCGCCGGTCGCATCAAGATCGCGATACGGCTGTCGTACTAACCAACGGCGGATCCGATGATCAAGGAGACGCCGGATGATCGAGGCCATCACCGAGCACGAGCCCGTGGAAGAGTCGGCCGCAGAGGTGGTATCGGACGACCAGTTGATCGCGATCCTGGTCGACCGCGCCGGCAATGACTGCAGCTGACCGGGGAGGGTGGGCTGACGAAGCGGGTGCTGGAGTCCGCCCTGGAAGGCGGGGATCACCGACCATGTCGGCTACGACAAGCACGACGTGGCCGGAACAGCGGAGCTTGTAGAACGTGCACCGACCGCACAGCAGCCTCAGGGCTGTCCCGCAAATGATCTTCTGGTTGCCTCGGGCACGGTAGGCCGCCGTGCGGCCCGCTGTCCTATCCGGCGAGGGCGAGGTTGTGCATGCGGGCGATGCCGATCATGGCGTGGTGGACGCCGTCGCCTTTGAGGCGGCAGTCGCGGAGGATCTTCCAGGTTTTCATTCGGGCGAAGACGTGCTCGACGCGGGCGCGGACTTGCTTGTGGGACCCTCCCATGCCTTGCAGTCGTTGCGGTTCCCGGCGAGCGGCCGGCCGACCACGACGCCCGGTGTCTGCGTACGACCTGACATGCAGAGGTGCGTACGACCTCACGTCCAGAGGTCAGCTGGTGTGATCATGCCACGCTGGTGGCTCCGTC
>NZ_JBHXFA010000271.1:0-5015 GCF_042724175.1 Streptomyces sp. NPDC127084 | reverse complement strand
ACCCGTCACCAATTCCATACCATCTTGCAATCAACGGTTCTGCAGGGTGGGGTTTTTCCCCGGGCTGATGCAGGCTTCCCCGGGCGGCGGACGCGGTCGTGGGGGGCCCTCCCCGTGGGGGCCCCCCGGCTCACGGGCGCGGAATCCGGCCGGATTCGGCCAGAGCACCGGGACGTGGCACCATGCGGGCATGTCCTCCGTGCCGTCCGCGCTGTCTGTGCCGACTGAGCCGACTGGGCCGTCCGCTCTGTCCGGTCTCTGCCGCTATCCGATCGTGCAGGCGCCCATGGCGGGCGGCGCGTCCGGTCCGGAGCTCGCGGCAGCCGTGTCCGAGGCCGGGGGGCTGGGTTTCCTCGCCGCCGGCTACAAGACGGCGGACGGCATGTACCAGGAGATCAAGCAGCTCCGCGCGCTCACCAGGCAGCCCTTCGGGGTCAACCTGTTCATGCCGCACCAGGCGCACGCCGACCCGGCCGCCGTCGACGTCTACCAGCAGCAGCTCGCGGGTGAGTCGACCTGGTACGAGACGCCGCTCGGCGACCCGGACTGCGGACGGGACGACGGCTACGAGGCCAAGTTGGCGATCCTGCGGGACGACCCGGTACCCCTGGTGTCCTTCACCTTCGGCTGCCCCGGCAAGGCGACCGTCGCCGCGCTCAGACGCGCCGGGACCCGCACCGTCGTCACGGTGACCTCGGTCGACGAGGCGCAGGCGGCACGGCTCGCGGGGGCCGACGCACTGTGCGCGCAGGGCATCGAGGCCGGCGGCCACCAGGGCACGCATCGCGACGATCCCGCACTCGACGGTTCGGGCTCCGGGCTGCTCGCGCTGATCGCGCAGCTCCGGGAGACCGTGCCGATGCCGCTGATCGCGGCCGGTGGGCTGATGCGCGGCAGCCAGATCGCTGCGGTGCTCGCAGCGGGAGCCGAAGCCGCCCAGCTCGGCACCGCGTTCCTGGTCTGCCCGGAGTCCGGTGCGCACCCGCTGCACAAGGAGGCCATGACCAGTCCCGTGTTCACCAGGACCGCGGTGACCCGGGCATTCACCGGCCGCCCCGCGCGGGCGCTGGTGAACCGCTTCGTGAGCGAGCACGGAGCGTACGCCCCCGCCGCGTATCCCGAGGTGCACCACATCACCGGCGGCCTGCGCAAGGCCGCCGCGAAGGCGAGCGACGCGCAGGGCATGGCCCTCTGGGCGGGCCAGGGCCACCGGCTCGCCCGTGAACTGCCCGCCGCCCGACTCACCGAGCTGCTCGCCGCCGAGACGGCCGCCGCGAGTGCCTCCCTGACCCTGAGGAACCCCTCATGACCGCTCCCGTGTTCCTCGTGGACCAGGTGCACCCCGGCACCGTCACCGTCGACGGCTCAGAGGGCCGCCACGCCGTGTCCGTACGCCGTCTCCGTGTCGGCGAGGAGGTCGTCCTCACCGACGGCCTGGGCAACGGTGGTTACGGCACCGTCACCGCTGTCGAAGGCAAGGACCGACTGGAGGTCGGCGTCACGGAGGTACGCACGGAGGCGGCGCCCGCGCCGCGTATCACCGTCGTCCAGGCACTTCCCAAGGGCGACCGCGGCGAACTCGCCGTCGAGACCATGACGGAGACCGGTGTGGACGCCATCGTGCCGTGGGCGGCGGCCCGCTGTATCACCCAGTGGAAGGGCGAGCGCGGCGCCAAGGCCCTCGCCAAGTGGCGCGCCACGGCGCGCGAGGCGGGCAAGCAGTCCCGCCGTCTGCGCTTCCCCGAGGTCGCTGAGGCCGCGACGACCCGTCAGGTGGCCGCACTGCTCGCCGGAGCGGACTGCGCCGCCGTCCTCCACGAGGAGGGCGCCGAGCCGCTCGCCACGGTCGAACTCCCCGCGACCGGGGACATCGTGCTGGTCGTCGGCCCCGAGGGAGGCGTATCCCCTGAGGAGCTCGCCGTCTTCGCGGAGGCGGGAGCCAAGCCCTACCGCCTCGGCCGCAGCGTCCTGCGTACGTCGACGGCGGGTACGGCTGCGTCCGCCCTGCTACTGGGGCGTACCGGCCGCTGGTCCTGACCCGGCCGCTGGTCCCGACGCGGCGGACGGGGCGGACGAGTCGGACCCGGGGGACGGGGCGGACGCCACGACCGCGTCGTAGAGCGCCCAGCCGTCGACCTCGGCCGGGGCGCCGACGCCTGCCGCGAGTGCGGCGTCCAGCAACTGCCGTACGACACCCGGCTCGTGCAGGTTCAGCGCTTCCCCCTTGCTGCGGGCGACCAGCCCGTCGTGCCAGTAACCCCCGCTGACGATCAGCCCCGGCCCCTCCCGGAACACGATCCGCAGCCGTGCTCTGGTCCCCTCGCGGGTCAGCGACAGAATCTGGCGGCAGACCCCCTCGGGATGCTCATGCCCCTGGGACCAGATCCACACGTCGTCGCCGACGACGAGCCGGCGCACTCTTCGTCTGCTGCTCACCGCGCCACCGTACGCGGTCCCGGCATCGGCCACCGTGCTTTCCGGGGCGGCGCGGGCCCTGCCGCCGCCGCCCGGTAAAACGTGCCGCGGCCATCCGGGCCGCCGCTCCGGTGCCGGAGCACGGGCACGGACTGGTGAAGGAGTTCGTGGAGTCGCCGGATACCGCGGAGAGCCTGCTCCAGACCACGGTCCACGACCTGGGCGTCGTCGCTGGGACCGGGGACGAGGAGGTCTCCACCGAGCGGGACCAGCCCGCCCGCCAGCGGCTGGAAGTGCTGGTGGCGACGCTGTGCGCGGAGCCGGGAGAGACGGCGCGTCCGGTGCTGGCGGCCGTGGCGGATGAACTGGCGGACGAGCCGTCGCTCATCGCCTCCCGTAGCGCCCTGCTGTGCCGGCTCGTGGATCTCGACGGGGAACCCCCGCTTCTGTACGCGCAGCTGGACGAACTGGCCCAGGCGCTGCGCGACCACTGCCTGCTCGCCTCGTCCACGGCCGACCGGCTGCGCTCCCGGTATGCCTACGAGGGCTCCTGGACGCCCCGGGAACCCGCGACCCTGCTCGCCGCCGCTAAGCGGCTCGCCGCTGACGGTTCGGGCCTGCGGGTCTGCTCGCGCTGGCCCTGGTGGATCTGATGGACGGACGGCGGGATGCCGAATGGCCGGAAGAGTGGCGCGGCCTGCTGATCGCGCTGAGACGCCATGAGGACGGGGACGTGCGGTACGCGGCCAGGAAGACGGCGCTGCGCCACGAATGACCGCCAAAACTAAGGCGCCTACCCGGCTGGGCGGACTCAGCCCCCGCGATTCCGCCGAGTTGTAGCCGGGTACGCCGAGCCGCTCCCGCTGCGGCCACCGAAGGATTTGTGGAAGCAAGCGGCGAAAGCATGGGCAGTTTCCCTTCCCGGGGCGCCCTCAGGGGCGTCCGATAAAGATCATCCGCTGTTGAAGCGTGCACTATCCGTGTGCGGTTGTCTTGTTCATGCTCATGTCTCGTCATGCCTCTCATTCCTGCCGTTCGCCACTGCCAACATGTGGGGCCACCGGGACGTGTTCGTCCCGTCACTCGGAGAAACGATCCTGCCGTCGTCGGTGCCCCTGCTATCGGCGGCGGACCGACGAGAGGAGCAGAACGTGCAGAGTCTCACCCGCCGGGACATGGTGCGAGGTGCCACCCTGGCTGTCGCCGGAGCCGCGCTCGCCGCGCCGGCGGCCGTCGCCGTCGCCACCGGGGCGCGGTCGGCTGACCCGCAGGGCACGGGGCACCACGGTGCCGGTACGGCACACGCCGAAGCCCGTACCGCCAAGGCTCGCGCGGCCGATGTGCCGGAGCCGTTCGACGAGGTGTACCTCGGGCGGCACATAGAGGGATGGCCCGCGGAGGAGGGCGACGGCGGGCACCACCAAAGCCAGGCGGCGCCCCAGGACCCCGTGGAGTTCGTCGTCCGCGTCGATGACGACGAACTGCATGTGATGCGGAACGCGGACGGCAGCTGGATCAGTGTCGTCAACCACTACGAGACCCACCGCACTCCACGCGACGCCGCCCGCGCCGCCGTACGGGAACTGCATGGCGCCTCACTCGTGCCCGTCACCGTCTGAAGTCTGACAAGGAGCGCCGCCGTATGGCTGACCGCAAGAACCAGGCAGACCTCTCCGCCACCGAGAAGCGCGACTTCGTGGACGCCGTGATCCAGCTCAAGAAGCAGGGTCGCTACGACGAGTTCATCACCACCCACAACGCCTTCATCCTGAGCGACACCGACAACGGCGAGCGGACCGGACACCGCTCCCCGTCGTTCCTTCCCTGGCACCGCCGCTTCCTGCTGCAGTTCGAGCAGGCACTCCAGAGTGTCAACCCCTCCGTCATGCTGCCCTACTGGGACTGGACGGCCGACCGCTCGCCCCGCAGCTCCCTGTGGGCCGACAACTTCCTCGGCGGCGACGGCCGCGCCGGTGACGGCCGGGTCACCACCGGGCCGTTCGCCTTCGGCGGGGGCGACTGGCCCATGAACATACGCGTCGACGGCCGGACCTACCTGCGCCGGGCGCTGGGCTCAGGGGGACGCGAGTTGCCCACCCGCGCCGAGGTGGACGCGGTACTCGCCCTGACGACCTACGACGCGTCCCCCTGGAACAGCGGATCCAGCGGCTTCCGCAACCAGGTCGAAGGCTGGCGCGGCCCGAACCTCCACAACAGGGTGCATGTCTGGGTCGGGGGCCAGATGACCACCGGGGCCTCGCCCAACGACCCCGTGTTCTGGCTCCACCACTGCTTCATCGACAAGCTCTGGGCCGACTGGCAGCGCCTGCACCCGTCGTCCGGCTATGTGCCCGTCACCGCCCCGCAGAACGTGATCGGGCTGCGCGACACGATGAAACCCTGGAACGACGTGACGCCCGAGGACATGCTCGACCACACGCGGTTCTACACGTACCGCTAGCTAGTGCTGTGACCGGATAGGTTTGCCGGGAAGCTCGCGGCGTCCGGTGCGGTACATCGCAAGGCGGAGGATCGCCCTCGTACTGGATGTACTCGGGTGATTCGACAACGCAGCGAGGTGCCGTGCAGGACGCCGCCTG
>NZ_JBHXFA010000270.1:0-5294 GCF_042724175.1 Streptomyces sp. NPDC127084 | reverse complement strand
TTCGGCTACCTCACCCCAGCCGAGACCAGACAGCAGCACCAACACACCCTCGCGGCATAACGAACGAGTGTCCGAGATCACGGGGAAACTTCAGTCGGCGGCCTGGCCGGGGGTGAGGACGAAGGACAGCGGGCGGCAGCGGCGGTCCGCCGACAGGTGCACCTTGCTGGTCAGCCCGCCGCGCGAGCGCCCCAGTTCGGCGGCGCGGAGCCGGGCCTTGCGGCGCCGACGCAGACACCGTCGCTCTTCGCGGGCGGCATCCGTCTGCTCGTCCGGCTCGACTACCGGGGCGTTCTGTCCCTTTGGCGAAGCCCCTTTTCCTCTGCGACGGCCTTCTCCAGGGCTTCCAGCAGCTCGGCATCGGCGGTCATCCCGGCGGCGTGATGGTGGGCCCGGGCCACGGTGGAGTCCACGCTCACCAAGTCGAGGTCTGCCTGACCGCGCGAGGCGGCCTCGGCAATCACCGCTTCCATCAACGTCTGGAAGACCCCGGACCTGGCCCAGAGGTGGAAGCGCCCGTACACGGTGGACCACGGCCCGTACCGCTCAGGCATGTCCCGCCACGGACCGCCCGTACGGAACCGCCACATCACGCCGTAGACGAGCCTGCGCAGGTCGGGAATGGGACCGCGCTCGCCCAGCGGCAACAGCGGTTCGAACACAGTCCACTCATCGTCCGTGAGATCACCCCGAGTCATCCCGCCTGTCTACCGTCCCAACCCCGCCGGGACAGCGAAACAGCCAAACCGGTGATCTCAACTCGGCACATCCCCTAGTCACGGACCCCGAGAACCTGCGCCCGAAGGAAACGGTCCTGCTGGAGAAGATCGCCGCGGCCTGCCCGGAGATGACCGCACTCGCCGATCTCATACGCGGCTTCGCCGCCCTGCTGAAACCGGCCGAGGGCAACGACGTGAAACTCACCGAGTGGATCACAGCCGCCCGCGCTGTCGCCCTGCCCACCTGCGCAGCTTCACCAATGGCCTCGAAATCGACCGGCCCGCCGTGAACGCCGGTCTCACCTTACCGAAGGCATCAACACCCGCACCAAGAGGATCATGCGGCAAATGCACAGACGCGCCGGATTCGACCTCCTCCGCCACCGCATCCTCCTGCCCTGACACACACACCGGCGTCACCACCGACTACGGGCCAGACCCAGATCGCTGACACGCCCCCTGGGTGGAGACGCTGGAGGATGGGACCCAGGTGCGGCTCGGGGTGTTCTGGCGAACGGCAAGACCCGGCGGGCCAAGCTGAGTACGGCCCAGTTGGAGCGGCTCGCCGGACTCGGGTTGGAATGGCAGCGGCACAGGCGCCGGCATAGCCGCCGGAGCATGGCGTGGCTGGCGGTGGGAACGGCCGACGGCGGGTACCGGGAGCAGGTCTTCCCCGGGCACCCGCCGTCTTCCGTTGTGTGACTATCCATCCTCTTCTTACCAGGTAACGCGCCCTGCCTTCAGGACCGACACGGTAACGGTGTTCGTCGGTTGGTAGAGGACGCGCCAGTCACCAACGTGCAGGCGCCAGTAGGCGGAACTGCCGAGCTGTCGATGGGCAAGGAACACGTACGGGCCTCCGTCCTGAGCGATGAAGCCGAAGCCCTTTTCCGCGTTGAACCACTTCACGGTTCCCGTCGCCATGTCTCAGAGTGCGGGATGTGGCGTTTCGTCGGTCTTGCCATCGCTCGATGGTGTGACGTGGGGGCATCGCTGTCGGTCAGGAGTTCGGGGTTCGCTTGGGTTGTGGCATGAGCATGCGCAAGCCGTACCCGAGCGATCTCGCCGACGAGCAGTGGGAGCTTGTGGAACCCGTGATCACGGCGTGGAAGGCCCGGCATCCGTCGGTCAGCGGGCATCAGGGGAAGTACGCGATGCGGGAGATCGTGAACGCGATCCTCTACCAGAACCGCACAGGGTGTCAGTGGGAGTTCCTGCCCCATGACATGCCCCCGCGGGGAGCGGTGAAGTACTACTTCTACCTCTGGCGCGACGAGGGCACCGACCAGGACATTCACGACCTGCTGCGCTGGCGGTTGCGGGAGAAACGCAAGCGATTACCGACCCGAGCCTGGTGATCCTGGACACGCAGAGCATCCACGCCGCGGTCGGCGTCCCGGCCGACACGACCGGCAAGGATGCCGCGAAAAGAGTGCCGGGGAGGAAGAGATGCCTGGCCGTTTCCATGGTCCGCGTCTATGTGAAGGACCGCCGCAAGGAGGTCCGCCGGCAAGCCGGGGTGGGCCCGGACGCGATGTTCGTGCCGCAGACGCATCTGCCGGGGGCGGAGGCGGAGGTCGACTTCGGCGACGTGCACGTCATGCTCGCGGGCAAGATGACCAAGGTCTATCTGTTCTCGATGCGGCTGTCCTACTCCGGCAAGGCGGTGCACCGGGTGTTCGCCTCCTGCGGCCAGGAGGCGTTCTTCGAGGGGCACGTGCACGCGTTTCGTGTGCTGGGCGGCATACCCCGCGGCCGCATCCGCTACGACAACCTGCGGGCCGCGGTCGAGCGGGTCCTGGGCCTGTCCAGGGCGAGGGTGGAGAACGACCGCTGGACGGCCTTCCGCTCGCACTGGGGCATCGAGGCTTTCTACTGCCGTCCCGGCATCGAGGGCGCCCACGAGAAGGGCGGTGTCGAGGGGCAGATCGGCTACTACCGCCGCAATCACTTCGTCCCCGTTCCCGAGGTGGCCTCGCTGACCGAGATGAACGCTATGGTCGACCAGTGGGACCTGGGCGACGAAGGCCGGCGCCTGCGGTCGAAGACCCGGACCATCGGCGAGTCCTTCGCCCAGGAACAGCCGCTGCTGCGGCCCCTGCCCCGCGAGGTGTTCGAGACCGGGCGGTGGTTCACTCCGCGGGTCAACCGGTTCGGTCAGGTCACCGTCCGCTGCAACTCCTACTCGGTTCCGGTCCGCTTCATCGGCCGCCAGCTGCGGGTGCTGCTGCACGCCAACGACCTGGTCGTCTATGACGGGCGGACGGTGGTCGCCCACCACGAACGGCTCAGCGGCCGGGGTGAGTCCCGCCTGGTCCTGGACCACTACCTGGAAGCTCTCCTGCGCAAGCCAGGCGCCTTTCCTGGAGCGACCGCCCTCGAACAGGCCAAAGCCGCTCCGACTGGAAGCTGTCTCACCTCCCGCCCGACAACCGGCCGCTGCCGTCGGTGGCCCACTACGACCAGCTCCTGAAACGGCACGGCCGCACGGCCGACGAGAAAGAGGGATCATGACACGCAAGCGCGGACTGACCGAGGAAGCCGCCACCGCCTCGATCGACCAGGCATGCCGGATGCTGCGGCTGCCCTCCATCCGCCAGCAGTTCGCCGACCTCGCCGAAGGCGCCGCACGCGACCAGATGTCCTATCGGGCGTTCCTCGCCGAACTGCTGATGACCGAGTGTGACGACCGGGCCCGCCGACGCTCCGAACGCAGGATCAAGGCCGCCTCCTTCCCACGCGACAAGAGCCTGCGGGCGTTCGACTTCGACGCCAACCCCAATATCGACCCGGCCACCGTCAATACTCTCGCCACCTGCGAATGGGTCAAGAAGGGGGAACCTCTCTGCCTGATCGGCGACTCCGGCACCGGCAAGTCCCACCTGCTGATAGCCCTGGGCACCGAGGCCGCGATGCACGGCTTCCGCGTCCGCTACGTGCTGGCCACCAAACTCGTCAACGAGCTGGTCGAAGCCGCAGACGAGAAGCAGCTGACCAAGACGATCGCCCGCTACGGCCGTGTCGATCTTTTGTGCATTGACGAACTGGGCTACATGGAACTGGACCGCAGGGGCGCTGAGCTGCTGTTTCAGGTTCTGACTGAGCGTGAGGAGAAGAATAGTGTCGCGATCGCTTCGAACGAGAGTTTCAGTGGCTGGACGAAGACGTTCACCGACCCCCGGCTCTGCGCGGCCATCGTCGATCGGCTGACCTTCAACGGCGCCATCATCCAGACCGGTACCGAGTCCTACCGCCTGGCTCACACCAAGGCCCAAGCCGAACGAGCCCAGGTCAGCTGACCACGCGCCACACGAGAGGGAGCGCCCGACAAGCAGCCCAGCGAGAGCGGGAATGGCCGGTGCTACGGATGCTCGGTTGCCGCTGGCAGGTTGTGCCATGCATGTCCGCAGGCGCCTTTGCACTACGTGTCGCGGCGGCGAGTATCAGCAACGGCGAACACGGAAACGAGGACGCGGAACGCCTTGACGTGTTCGGCGGAGGGGAGGCCCGCGAACCCGTAGCGGGGCGGGTCCATGCAGATCATCACCGAGGGGTTAGCCGTGGGCTTCACACCGGACCGCGCCACCCCCCGCACGGCCGTCCGCAGCTGTAATGTGCGCCTGCATCGCATAGCCAGCGACTTCCTGCAGAACCTCCTGCTGGCGTGTCGGGGCGAGGCCGGAGAACCAGCCCACACCATCATCCAACGTGCGGAGCCCCTGGGCGATCTCGTTGACGACCCGCTCGGTCTCGCGCCGGAAGGTGCGGCCGTCGTCGCTGCTCGGTTCGGTCATCGCTTGATGATTTCACGACGCCGGTTCTGGGCGAGGGTCGGTATCCGCACCCGAGACAGCACGGGCGGGAACCGGGAACAGTCCGCTTCCGCGATCTGGCAGTGCCGCAGGACTCCCACTTCGCGGCTCGCCGTGCGCCCTGCAGCACTTGAGTGACATCAAAAGCCGCTGACATCGATCACGAGGCCGGGCGCCAAACGACTCCCGAAGTCACGCCAAAACGACTCCCGAAGAAGCCGCCACAGCCAGGTGGCGTCGGCGATGTCGGCGAGGTGGTCGCCGGCGAGGTTGGCGAGTTCGCGTTTCTTGAGCGAGGACCACAGCAGTTCCACCGGGTTCAGTTCGGGAGCGTAGGCGGGTAACCGTTCCAGGGTCAGCCAGTCCTGTTCGGCGACCCAGGCTCGCATCGCCCGGCTCCAGTGGGCGGACAGGCCATCCCAGACCAGGACCACTCGCTCGCCGCGGTAGAACGCCTTCATCTGCTCCAGGACCTCGATGAGGGCGGTGGTGTCGTAGCTGCCGGGCTTGAGGTGGAAACACAGACGGGCCCCGCGATCGGGGCCGGTGGAGTGGTAACCCAAGGCTCCAGCCATCGACGCGCGCTTCCAGTTCAGGCGGTGCCGCAGCAGCTCGCGGACCTGCTCACGCAAGGCCGCGATCTCAGCGTCCTTTGTGGCCCCCGCGAGTGAAGTTTCCCCGTGATCTCGGACACTCGTTCGTTATGCCGCGAGGGTGTGTTGGTGCTGCTGTCTGGTCTCGGCTGGGGTGAGGTAGCCGAAGG
>NZ_JBHXFA010000269.1:0-5342 GCF_042724175.1 Streptomyces sp. NPDC127084 | reverse complement strand
CCCCGGCCGCCCCCGGCCGCCCGGGCCCCGCCGGGGCCCCAAACTCTGGGGCCGGGGGGCGGGCCCGGGGGCCCCCCGGGGGGCCCCCCCCGCGAAGCTCGAGCCCGACGACACCGGCCGCACCCGCGCCACGCCCGGCGACCATGGGCCCGGGCCGAACGACAACGGGAGGACCGGCGGTGCACGTCCAGGAGTGGCTTGAGACCATCCCGGCGGTGAGTATCTACATCCTGGTGGGTGTGGTCATCGGGCTGGAGAGCCTCGGCATCCCGCTGCCGGGTGAGATCGTCCTCGTCAGCTCCGCCCTGCTCGCCTCCCAGCACGGCGAGATCGACCCCTGGGTGCTCGGCACCTGCGCCACCGGAGGCGCCATCGTGGGCGACTCCATCGGTTACGCCATCGGCCGCAAGGGCGGTCGGCCACTGCTCGCCTGGTGCGGGAAGAAGTTCCCCAAGCACTTCAGCGAGGCCAATATCGCGATGGCGGAACGGTCCTTCGAGAAGTGGGGGATGTGGGCGGTCTTCTTCGGCCGCTTCGTGGCCCTGCTGAGGATCTTCGCCGGACCCCTCGCCGGTGTGCTGCGCATGCCGTACTGGAAGTTCCTGATCGCCAACGTCTTCGGCGGCATCCTCTGGGCGGGCGGCACCACGGCGGTCATCTACTCGGTCGGCGTCGTCGCCGAAGCCTGGCTCAAGCGCTTCTCGTGGCTCGGCCTGGTACTGGCCGTACTCTTCGGCGTGACCTCGATGCTGATCCTCAAGAACCGCGCCAAGAAGGCCGCTGCGCGCACCGAGGCCACGGACGGCGGCGGTGACGGCGAACCGGTGGCATCCCCCGTCCCCGCCGCTGCCGCTGCCGTGCGAGCCGATTCCGCGCAGAACTGACGACGTGACCACACGCTGCGGCGGTCGACCCCATGAGGAGTACGCGATGGCACAGGGACAGCCGGCACTTGTCACCGGAGTCGGCGGGAAGGAGCCCCGGGTCGACCCCGGTGCGTTCGTCGCCCCCACCTCCGTGGTGATCGGCGATGTCGCCCTGGCCGCCGGTTCGAGCGTGTGGTATCACGCGGTGCTGCGTGGCGACTGCGGGCCGATCGTGATCGGCGCGGACAGCAACGTCCAGGACAACTGCACCGTCCATGTCGATCCCGGCTTCCCCGTGACCGTGGGCGAGCGGGTCACCGTCGGCCACAACGCCGTACTGCACGGCTGCACGGTCGAGGACGACGTCCTGGTCGGCATGGGGGCGACGGTACTCAACGGCGCCCATATCGGGGCGGGTTCACTCATCGCGGCCCAGGCGCTGGTCCCGCAGGGGATGCGGGTGCCGCCCGGCTCGCTGGTGGCCGGGGTACCAGCCAAGGTCAGGCGCGAGTTGACGGACGAGGAGCGCGAGGGGCTCAAGGTCAACGCTCTGATGTACCTGGAACTGGCCAAGGAGCACAGGGCGGCGACCGAGAGCTGACGGCGGGCGACGCATGCCCTGACCCATGCCGACTCACGCGGATGGCGCTACGCCTGATTCGCCGCTCGTCACCCGGGTAGCCGCAGCGTACGCAGGCAGCAACCACGCAGCCTATGGAGCCGATGTCGCCCGTTGCAGTCAGCAGTGCAGGCTTCGGAAAGGTGCTCGATGACCACCCCTACCCAGCCGCCGCCCGACGGCCCGGAACCGGTCCCCAGCGGCCCTGAGCCGGTGCCCAGGGACCCGCAGCCCTCGCCCCTGGAACCCGAACCCGGTCATGAGCCGCCCTCGGACCCGGAGCCGGGCACCCGTCCGGTGCCGGAGCCACCCGACTGAGCGTGCGCTCAGCGTCACGGATTGCGGACGGCGAGTGAACGGCGCAAGGTGGATATGCCAGTCCACCCCCCCACGTGAAGGGACCGCCGCCATGTCTAAGGCGAAGGCGAAGGCGAAGCAGGCCAAGGGCAAGATGAAGGAGACCGCGGGCAAGGCCATGGGCGACCGCTCCATGCAGGCCGAGGGCCGTGGCGAGCAGGCCATGGGCAAGGCGCAGGAGAGCGCGGAGCAGACGGCCGAGCGGATGAAGCGGTCGGGGCGGTAAGCCCTCAAGCCGCAACCGTCGGCCATCGGTGAGAACGGCCGCCCCCCCCCCCCGGGGGGGGCGCCCCGCGCTGCGTTCAGGCCAGGGTCAGAGCACGCCCTCGGCGGCGGCGCTGACAAAGGCGGCGAAGGCGGTCGGGGCGACGGCGAAGGCGGGGAGCCCCGGGTCCTTGGAGTCGCGGACCGCGATACGGCAGGGCTGGGCGGCGATCTCGACGCAATCGCCGCCGGTGTCGCCGCTGTGGGAGGACTTCTGCCAGGCCACCGCACCGAGCGGGGCGCACTCGACGCAGTCGCCGCCACCGTCGCCGCTGTAGGACGACTTACGCCACACTGCGTCCGTCAGAATCCGGGTCGTGCCCATACCGTTCCTCCATTACGCGGGCGATCAGCGCCGCGGAGTCCTCCACCGAGAGGGCCGCGGCCTGGAGGTGATCGTAACGGAGCGAACCCTCTCTGAGGGCTGCTGGATTGGCCGTCATATGCCCCTGGACGAAGTCCTCGGTGTAGAGCAGATCCGGGTCGTCGTCGAACCGCAGCAGGTTGAACGAGCCCATCAGGCCGGTATGGGCGCCCGCGGTGAAGGGCAGGATCTGGATCTTGAGCCAGTCGCGGTCGCCCACCTCCAGCAGATGGGCCAGCTGCTCCCCCATCACACCCCTGCCGCCGATCTCCTGACAGAGCACCGCCTCGCTCATCACCACCCAGACCAGCGGGGGGTTCTCGCGGTCCAGGATCCGCTGGCGCTCCATGCGGGCCGCCACATCGGCGTCGAGATTGCCGTCCTCCCGCAACCCCAGCACCGCACGGGCGTAGTCCGGGGTCTGAACGAGTCCGTACACCAACTGCGCCTGGAAGGAGTTGATGTACTCCGCCTTGGCTTCCAACTCGGCGTACGGTTGGAACCAGTTCGGCAGCTGGCTGCGCAGCACAAGGCCCACCAGCCGGGAGAACAGCCCGCCCGTCAAGAGCGCCGCGTCGACCCGCTCGCTGAACTCCCGCGTCGGGACTTTGCGGGCCGTCTCGATCTGGCCGATCAGCGAGCCCGTGCAGAAGACGACACCGCCCAGGTCGTCCTGCGTCATGCCCGCTTCCTCGCGGAGTCTGCGCAGCTCCGCGCCGTAGTAGTCCAGGGGTGAGGCGCTGGGATCGAGGTTTCGGATGTTGGGCATGCGGCGGACCACCGGCTTTCCCAAGCTCACGCCTTGCGGCGTTGGTTTCGGTACGTAGTCAAGCGTATGCACAGCGCCGCACGCTGGTGACGTGAATCACGTAACTGACCCCTCACCAGAGGAAATCTCGAACTGCTACCGGATGGGCTTCACCGTGGGTGAACACTCCGCCTTCCATCTGCGGCGCATCCTGCGGCTGTTCCTGAAGCGCTGGGGGCTCCCCGAGCTGACCGACCCGGCCGAGCTGGCGCTCACCGAGCTGGTGGCGAACGTCGTCCGGCATGTGCCGGGGCGGCATTGCACCACGCTGATCCTCAAGCAGCCCGACGGCCTGCGGGTGGAGATCTCGGACAACGTCCCCATGGAGCTGCGGCCCGTGCACGACGCCGACCCGCTCGCCGAGTCCGGACGCGGGCTGCTGCTCGTGGACGCCGTGACGGACCGCTGGGGCTCGCTTGAGCACCGGGAAGGCAAGGTCGTCTGGTTCGAGTGCGACGCCAAGCCGTGAGCTGAGCAGGCCTACGATGTGTGCCAGCCCAGCCCAGCGCACTCCCCCGAGCCGGAGGAACCATGGCCCCCGCCACCCCCGCCGCCCCCAAGCCGGAGACCCTCGCCGCCTTCGAGGCGGCCAAGGGCTTCATGCCCGTACGCGAAGGGCTCGCCCTGTACGAGGCGGCGGTGTCGGCGGCCCGGGAGCTCGGGCTGCCGCTGCTTGAGGTCGGGACGTACTGCGGGCGGTCGGCGATCCTGCTCGCGGACGCCGCCCGCGAGGCGGGCACCGTGGCCGTCACCGTGGACCACCACCGGGGCAGCGAGGAGCAGCAGCCGGGCTGGGACTACCACGACCCTGAGGTCGTGGACCCCGAGGTCGGGCTGATGGACACCCTGCCCACCTTCCGCCGCACCCTGCACAAGGCGGGCCTGGAGGAGCATGTGATCGCGATCGTCGGGCGGTCACCGCAGGTCGCCAAGATGTGGGGCGGCAAGGTGGGCCTGGTCTTCATCGACGGCGGGCACACCGACGAGCACGCCACGAACGACTACGAGGGCTGGGCCCCTCATCTGGCCGTTGGCGGGCTGCTGGTGATCCACGACGTGTTCCCGGACCCGGTGGACGAGTGGACCGGCCAGGCTCCGTACCGCGTCTACCTGCGGGCGCTGGCCTCCGGCGCGTTCAGCGAGGTGTCGGCGACGGACTCACTGCGGGTGCTGCGGCGTACGGGACAGGGCATCTGAGCGCGATGCGTATGCGCGTACTTTGCGGGGCGGTCGCGGTCGCGGCGGTCGGCCTGGTCGGCTGCGGTACCGGCGGTGGCGGCGCGGCCCCGGAGCGTACGGTGCCCGGGCAGCCCGCGCCTGCCGTACCTTCCCCGGCCGTACCTTCCGCGGCTCCGCCGCAGGCGCTCCCGCTCGCCGGAAAGGTCGTCGTGGTCGACCCCGGCCACAACCCGGGCAACGCCCGCCACGCCCGCGAGATCAACAAGCAGGTGGACATCGGCACCGGACGCAAGGAGTGCGACACCACCGGCACGGCCACCGACGACGGTTACAGCGAGGCCGAGTTCACTCTCGACGTCGCCCGCCGGCTGCGCACCCTGCTGGAGGCGCAGGGCGCGACGGTCCGGCTCACCCAGGACGGCGAGCACCCCGCGTACGGCCCCTGCGTGGACGAACGCGCCCTGATCGGCAACAAGGCGAAAGCCGATGCCGTGATCTCCATCCACGCGGACGGCTCGGGCGGCGGCAACCGCGGCTTCCATGTGATCCTCCCGGCCGAGGTGAAGGGCGGCGCGGCCGACACGTCGGCGATCGTGGGCCCGTCGCGCGAGCTCGGCGAGCGGGTCGCCGGTTCCTTCGCGAAGGCGACGGGCAACGCGCCCGCCAACTACATCAACAAGGGCAGCGGGTTGGATGTGCGCGGGGACCTCGGCGGGCTCAACATGTCGAGGGTGCCGAAGGTGTTCATCGAGTGCGGGAACATGCGTGACGCCAAGGACGCGGCGCTGCTGAAGAGCCCCGAGTGGCGGCAGAAGGCGGCGCGGGGCATGGCGGACGGCATCCTCGCCCATCTGTCCGCCTGAGTTGCCGGTAAGCGGAGCGGGA
>NZ_JBHXFA010000268.1:0-5362 GCF_042724175.1 Streptomyces sp. NPDC127084 | reverse complement strand
AATGTTCTGCGGGTGAGTACGAAGGAAGCGTCCGTTCCTTGAGAACTCAACAGCGTGCCAAAAATCAACGCCAGATTAGTTGATACCCCGTCCATCCGTTCGGATGGTCGAGGTTCCTTTGAAAAAACACAGCGAGGACGCTGTGTGCGAACGGGACTATTCCTCTTGTTCGCACCGCTCTCGTGGTGTTCGCCCCGATTACGGGGAAGCATTCACGGAGAGTTTGATCCTGGCTCAGGACGAACGCTGGCGGCGTGCTTAACACATGCAAGTCGAACGATGAAGCCCTTCGGGGTGGATTAGTGGCGAACGGGTGAGTAACACGTGGGCAATCTGCCCTGCACTCTGGGACAAGCCCTGGAAACGGGGTCTAATACCGGATACCACCCTCTTCCGCATGGGAGGGGGTTGAAAGCTCCGGCGGTGCAGGATGAGCCCGCGGCCTATCAGCTTGTTGGTGGGGTGATGGCCTACCAAGGCGACGACGGGTAGCCGGCCTGAGAGGGCGACCGGCCACACTGGGACTGAGACACGGCCCAGACTCCTACGGGAGGCAGCAGTGGGGAATATTGCACAATGGGCGAAAGCCTGATGCAGCGACGCCGCGTGAGGGATGACGGCCTTCGGGTTGTAAACCTCTTTCAGCAGGGAAGAAGCGAAAGTGACGGTACCTGCAGAAGAAGCGCCGGCTAACTACGTGCCAGCAGCCGCGGTAATACGTAGGGCGCAAGCGTTGTCCGGAATTATTGGGCGTAAAGAGCTCGTAGGCGGCTTGTCGCGTCGGATGTGAAAGCCCGGGGCTTAACCCCGGGTCTGCATTCGATACGGGCAGGCTAGAGTGTGGTAGGGGAGATCGGAATTCCTGGTGTAGCGGTGAAATGCGCAGATATCAGGAGGAACACCGGTGGCGAAGGCGGATCTCTGGGCCATTACTGACGCTGAGGAGCGAAAGCGTGGGGAGCGAACAGGATTAGATACCCTGGTAGTCCACGCCGTAAACGTTGGGAACTAGGTGTTGGCGACATTCCACGTCGTCGGTGCCGCAGCTAACGCATTAAGTTCCCCGCCTGGGGAGTACGGCCGCAAGGCTAAAACTCAAAGGAATTGACGGGGGCCCGCACAAGCAGCGGAGCATGTGGCTTAATTCGACGCAACGCGAAGAACCTTACCAAGGCTTGACATATACCGGAAACGGCCAGAGATGGTCGCCCCCTTGTGGTCGGTATACAGGTGGTGCATGGCTGTCGTCAGCTCGTGTCGTGAGATGTTGGGTTAAGTCCCGCAACGAGCGCAACCCTTGTTCTGTGTTGCCAGCATGCCCTTCGGGGTGATGGGGACTCACAGGAGACTGCCGGGGTCAACTCGGAGGAAGGTGGGGACGACGTCAAGTCATCATGCCCCTTATGTCTTGGGCTGCACACGTGCTACAATGGCCGGTACAAAGAGCTGCGAAGCCGCGAGGCAGAGCGAATCTCAAAAAGCCGGTCTCAGTTCGGATTGGGGTCTGCAACTCGACCCCATGAAGTCGGAGTTGCTAGTAATCGCAGATCAGCATTGCTGCGGTGAATACGTTCCCGGGCCTTGTACACACCGCCCGTCACGTCACGAAAGTCGGTAACACCCGAAGCCGGTGGCCCAACCCCTTGTGGGAGGGAGCTGTCGAAGGTGGGACTGGCGATTGGGACGAAGTCGTAACAAGGTAGCCGTACCGGAAGGTGCGGCTGGATCACCTCCTTTCTAAGGAGCACTTCTAGTCGGCTCAGCCGACTCAGAGGCCAGAACATCGGCGAACGTCCGATGCTGGTTAGCTCATGGGTGGAACGTTGATTATTCGGCACGATCGGGTGGAGGGACTGCTAGTACTGCTTCGGCGTGGAACGCAGGGTCTCAATCGGGTCGGGTCGGGCACGCTGTTGGGTGTCTGAGGGTGCGAGCGTTGCTCGTCCTTCAAGTTGCCGGCCCCAGTGAACTCGTTGCATGTCAGCGGGGTGGTGGGTGGCTGGTCGTTGTTTGAGAACTGCACAGTGGACGCGAGCATCTGTGGCCAAGTTTTTAAGGGCGCACGGTGGATGCCTTGGCACCAGGAACCGATGAAGGACGTGGGAGGCCACGATAGGCCCCGGGGAGCTGTCAACCGAGCTTTGATCCGGGGGTGTCCGAATGGGGAAACCCGGCAGTCGTCATGGACTGTCACCCGCTGCTGAACACATAGGCAGTGTGGAGGGAACGAGGGGAAGTGAAACATCTCAGTACCCTCAGGAAGAGAAAACAACCGTGATTCCGGGAGTAGTGGCGAGCGAAACCGGATGAGGCCAAACCGTATGCGTGTGAGACCCGGCAGGGGTTGCGCATGCGGGGTTGTGGGATTTCTCTTTCATCGTCTGCCGGCGATGAGACGAGTCAGAAACCGTTGATGTAGGCGAAGGGCATGCGAAAGGCCCGGCGTAGAGGGTAAGACCCCCGTAGCTGAAACATCAGCGGCTCGTTTGAGTTATTCCCAAGTAGCACGGGGCCCGAGAAATCCCGTGTGAATCTGGCGGGACCACCCGCTAAGCCTAAATATTCCCTGGTGACCGATAGCGGATAGTACCGTGAGGGAATGGTGAAAAGTACCGCGGGAGCGGAGTGAAATAGTACCTGAAACCGTGTGCCTACAAGCCGTGGGAGCGTCGGAATGTGTTTACACATTCTCGTGACTGCGTGCCTTTTGAAGAATGAGCCTGCGAGTTTGCGGTGTGTTGCGAGGTTAACCCGTGTGGGGAAGCCGTAGCGAAAGCGAGTCCGAATAGGGCGATTTAGTAGCGCGCTCAAGACCCGAAGCGGAGTGATCTAGCCATGGGCAGGTTGAAGCGGAGGTAAGACTTCGTGGAGGACCGAACCCACCAGGGTTGAAAACCTGGGGGATGACCTGTGGTTAGGGGTGAAAGGCCAATCAAACTCCGTGATAGCTGGTTCTCCCCGAAATGCATTTAGGTGCAGCGTCGTGTGTTTCTTGCCGGAGGTAGAGCACTGGATAGGCGATGGGCCCTACCGGGTTACTGACCTTAGCCAAACTCCGAATGCCGGTAAGTGAGAGCGCGGCAGTGAGACTGTGGGGGATAAGCTCCATGGTCGAGAGGGAAACAGCCCAGAGCATCGACTAAGGCCCCTAAGCGTACGCTAAGTGGGAAAGGATGTGGAGTCGCAGAGACAACCAGGAGGTTGGCTTAGAAGCAGCCACCCTTGAAAGAGTGCGTAATAGCTCACTGGTCAAGTGATTCCGCGCCGACAATGTAGCGGGGCTCAAGCGTACCGCCGAAGTCGTGTCATTGCGATATGTACCCCCAACGGGGATCGTGATGGGTAGGGGAGCGTCGTGTGCCGGGTGAAGCAGCCGCGGAAGCGAGTTGTGGACGGTTCACGAGTGAGAATGCAGGCATGAGTAGCGATACACACGTGGGAAACGTGTGCGCCGATTGACTAAGGGTTCCTGGGTCAAGCTGATCTGCCCAGGGTAAGTCGGGACCTAAGGCGAGGCCGACAGGCGTAGTCGATGGACAACCGGTTGATATTCCGGTACCCGCTTTGAAGCGCCCAATATCGAATCCATTAATGCTAAGGCCGTGAAACCGCCGGGTGCGTCTTCGGACAATCTCGGAGTGGTGGAGCCGCTGATCCAAGGTGGTAGTAGGTAAGTGATGGGGTGACGCAGGAAGGTAGTCCAGCCCGGGCGGTGGTTGTCCCGGGGTAAGGGTGTAGCCCGAGAGATAGGCAAATCCGTCTCTCATGAGGGTGAGACCTGATGCCGAGCCGATTGTGGTGAAGTGGATGATCCTATGCTGTCGAGAAAAGCCTCTAGCGAGTTTCATGGCGGCCCGTACCCTAAACCGACTCAGGTGGTCAGGTAGAGAATACCGAGGCGTTCGGGTGAACTATGGTTAAGGAACTCGGCAAAATGCCCCCGTAACTTCGGGAGAAGGGGGGCCACGTCTGGTGATCCGATTTACTCGGTGAGCTGGGGGTGGCCGCAGAGACCAGCGAGAAGCGACTGTTTACTAAAAACACAGGTCCGTGCGAAGCCGTAAGGCGATGTATACGGACTGACGCCTGCCCGGTGCTGGAACGTTAAGGGGACCGGTTAGCTCCATTTCGGTGGGGCGAAGCTGAGAACTTAAGCGCCAGTAAACGGCGGTGGTAACTATAACCATCCTAAGGTAGCGAAATTCCTTGTCGGGTAAGTTCCGACCTGCACGAATGGCGTAACGACTTCTCGACTGTCTCAACCATAGGCCCGGTGAAATTGCACTACGAGTAAAGATGCTCGTTTCGCGCAGCAGGACGGAAAGACCCCGGGACCTTTACTACAGTTTGATATTGGTGTTCGGTTCGGCTTGTGTAGGATAGGTGGGAGACTTTGAAGCGGCCACGCCAGTGGTTGTGGAGTCGTCGTTGAAATACCACTCTGGTCGTGCTGGATGTCTAACCTGGGTCCGTGATCCGGATCAGGGACAGTGTCTGATGGGTAGTTTAACTGGGGCGGTTGCCTCCTAAAGGGTAACGGAGGCGCCCAAAGGTTCCCTCAGCCTGGTTGGCAATCAGGTGTTGAGTGTAAGTGCACAAGGGAGCTTGACTGTGAGACCGACGGGTCGAGCAGGGACGAAAGTCGGGACTAGTGATCCGGCGGTGGCTTGTGGAAGCGCCGTCGCTCAACGGATAAAAGGTACCCCGGGGATAACAGGCTGATCTTCCCCAAGAGTCCATATCGACGGGATGGTTTGGCACCTCGATGTCGGCTCGTCGCATCCTGGGGCTGGAGTCGGTCCCAAGGGTTGGGCTGTTCGCCCATTAAAGCGGTACGCGAGCTGGGTTTAGAACGTCGTGAGACAGTTCGGTCCCTATCCGCTGTGCGCGTAGGAGTCTTGAGAAGGGCTGTCCCTAGTACGAGAGGACCGGGACGGACGAACCTCTGGTGTGCCAGTTGTCCTGCCAAGGGCATGGCTGGTTGGCTACGTTCGGGAGGGATAACCGCTGAAAGCATCTAAGCGGGAAGCCTGCTTCGAGATGAGGACTCCCACCCACTTGATGGGGTAAGGCTCCCAGTAGACGACTGGGTTGATAGGCCGGATATGGAAGCACGGTAACGTGTGGAGTTGACCGGTACTAATAGGCCGAGGGCTTGTCCTCAGTTGCTCGCGTCCACTGTGTTAGTTCTGAAGTAACGAACACGCCATTGCTGGCTTGTTGTTCGACATCTTCATAGTGTTTCGGTGGTCATAGCGTTAGGGAAACGCCCGGTTACATTCCGAACCCGGAAGCTAAGCCTTTCAGCGCCGATGGTACTGCAGGGGGGACCCTGTGGGAGAGTAGGACACCGCCGAACAAT
>NZ_JBHXFA010000267.1:0-5408 GCF_042724175.1 Streptomyces sp. NPDC127084 | reverse complement strand
GGATCGCGATCCCGTACGGCCCGTTCGCCGCTGTGCGCTGTGCCTTACGCGGGGACGCTCGCGACGCCCTGCGGCAGGAACCGCTTGCCGTTCACGCGCTCGGAGACACCCTCACGGTCCAGGTACGGCGTCACGCCGCCCAGGTGGAAGGGCCAGCCGGCGCCCGTGATCAGGCAGAGGTCGATGTCCTGCGCCTCGGCGACGACACCCTCCTCCAGCATCAGGCCGATCTCCTCGGCCACCGCGTCCAGGACGCGGGCGCGAGCCTGCTCCTCCGTCAGGACGGTGTCGCCCTGCTGCAGCAGCGCCGCGACCTCCGGGTCCAGCTCAGGCTTGCCCGAGTCGTAGACGTAGAAGCCGCGCTTGCCGGCCTCGACGACCGCCTTCAGGTTCGCGGAGACGGTGAAACGCTCCGGGAAGGCGCGGTTCAGGGTCTCGGAGACATGCAGACCGATGGCCGGGCCGACCAGCTCCAGCAGCACCAGCGGGGACATCGGCAGGCCCAGCGGCTCCACCGCCTTCTCCGCCACGGCGACCGGGGTGCCCTCGTCGATGATGTTCTGGATCTCGCCCATGAAGCGGACCAGGATGCGGTTCACGACGAACGCCGGGGCGTCCTTGGTGAGGACCGCGGTCTTCTTCAGCTTCTTGGCGACACCGAAGGCCGTGGCCAGCGAGGCGTCGTCGGTCTTCTCGCCGCGGACGATCTCCAGCAGCGGCAGGATCGCGACCGGGTTGAAGAAGTGGAAGCCGACCACACGCTCCGGGTGCTGGAGCTTGGAGGCCATCTCGGAGACCGACAGCGAGGAGGTGTTGGTGGCGAGGATCGCGTGCGCCGGGGCGACGGCCTCGACCTCCGCGAACACCTTCTGCTTGACGGTCATCTCCTCGAACACGGCCTCGATGATGAAGTCCGCGTCCGCGAAGCCCTCGGCCTTGTCCAGGACACCGCTCACCAGCGCCTTCAGGCGGTTGGCCTTGTCCTGGTTGATCCGGCCCTTGCCGAGCAGCTTCTCGATCTCGGCGTGGACATAGCCCACACCCTTGTCGACACGCTCCTGGTCGATGTCGGTGAGCACCACCGGCACCTCCAGGCGGCGCAGGAACAGCAGCGCGAGCTGGGAGGCCATCAGACCGGCGCCGACGACACCGACCTTGGTGACCGGGCGGGCCAGGTTCTTGTCCGGGGCACCGGCCGGGCGCTTGCCGCGCTTCTGCACCAGGTTGAAGGCGTAGATACCGGAGCGCAGCTCGCCACCCATGATCAGGTCGGCGAGGGCGGCGTCCTCGGCGTCGAAGCCCTTCTGGAGGTCGCCGTCCTTGGCCGCCTCGATGATGTCCAGGGCGCGGTACGCGGCCGGGGCCGCGCCGTGCACCTTGGAGTCGGCGATGAACCGGCCGCGGGCGACGGCCTGGTCCCAGCCCTCACCGCGGTCGATCTCGGCGCGCTCCACCGCGATCTCGCCCTTGAGGACGGACGCGGTCCAGATCAGCGACTGCTCCAGGAAGTCGGCGCCCTCGAAGATCGCGTCGGCGATGCCGAGCTCGAAGACCTGGCTGCCCTTGAGCTGCTTGTTCTGGTTCAGCGAGTTCTCGATGATCACCGAGACGGCCTTGTCCGCACCGATCAGGTTCGGCAGGATCGCGCAGCCGCCCCAGCCCGGGACCAGGCCCAGGAAGACCTCGGGCAGCGAGAAGGCCGGCAGGGCCGCGGAGACCGTGCGGTACGAGCAGTGCAGACCGACCTCGACACCGCCGCCCATCGCCGCACCGTTGTAGTACGCGAAGGTCGGGACAGCGAGCGCGGACAGCCGCTTGAAGACGTCGTGGCCGCCCTTGCCGATGGCCAGCGCGTCCGAGTGCTGCTTGAGCAGCTCGACGCCCTTGAGGTCGGCGCCGACGGCGAAGATGAACGGCTTGCCGGTGATACCGGCACCGACGATGGCGCCCTCGGACGCCTCCTTCTCGACCTGGTCGATCGCGACGTTCAGGTTCGCGAGCGACTGCGGGCCGAAGGTGGTCGGCTTGGTGTGGTCGAAGCCGTTGTCCAGCGTGATGAGGGCGAACTTGCCCGCGCCGCCGGGGAGGTCGAGGTGGCGCACGTGCGCCTGGGTGACGACCTCGTCCGGGAACAGCTCGGCCGCGCCCTTCAGGAGCTCAGCGGTGGTGCTCACTTGTTGCCTCCGGCGTCCTTGTGGTGCGGGTTCTCCCAGATCACGGTGGCGCCCATGCCGAAGCCGACGCACATCGTGGTGAGGCCGTAGCGGACCTCCGGCTGCTCCTCGAACTGGCGGGCCAGCTGCGTCATCAGACGGACGCCGGAGGAGGCGAGCGGGTGACCGAACGCGATGGCGCCGCCGTACTGGTTGACGCGGGCGTCGTCGTCGGCGATGCCGTAGTGCTCGAGGAAGGCCAGGACCTGGACGGCGAAGGCCTCGTTGATCTCGAACAGGCCGATGTCGTCGATGGAGAGGCCCGCCTGGGCGAGGGCCTTCTCGGTCGCCGGGATCGGGCCGTAGCCCATGACCTCGGGCTCGACGCCGGCGAAGGAGTACGAGACCAGGCGCATCTTGACCGGGAGGTTGTTCTCCCGGGCGAAGTCCTCGGAGGCGATGAGCGAGGCGGTGGCGCCGTCGTTCAGACCCGCGGCGTTACCGGCGGTGACGCGGCCGTGGACGCGGAACGGCGTCTTCAGGCCCTGCAGGTTCTCGAACGTGGTACCCGGGCGCATCGGCTCGTCGGCGGTGACCAGGCCCCAGCCGGTCTCGCCGGCCTCGGGGTTGGTGCGGCGCACCGAGACCGGCACCAGGTCCTGCTGGATCTTGCCGTTGGCGTACGCCTTGGCGGCCTTCTCCTGCGAGCGCACGGCGTACTCGTCGGCGCGCTGCTTGGTGATGGTGGGGTAGCGGTCGTGCAGGTTCTCGGCGGTCATGCCCATGAAGAGGGCCGACTGGTCGACGAGCTTCTCCGACACGAAGCGCGGGTTGGGGTCGACGCCCTCACCCATCGGGTGGCGGCCCATGTGCTCGACACCGCCCGCGATGGCGATGTCATACGCACCGAAGGCGACGCTGCCCGCGACCGCGGTCACGGCGGTCAGCGCGCCGGCGCACATGCGGTCGATCGAGTAGCCGGGCACGGACTGGGGCAGCCCCGCGAGGATGCCGGCGGTGCGGCCGATGGTCAGACCCTGGTCGCCGATCTGCGTGGTCGCGGCGATGGCGACCTCGTCGATCTTCTTGGGGTCGAGGTCCGGGTTGCGGCGCAGCAGCTCCCGGATGGCCTTCACGACGAGATCGTCGGCGCGGGTCTCGTTGTAGATGCCCTTCGGGCCCGCCTTGCCGAACGGGGTGCGGACGCCGTCGACGAAGACGACGTCCCTGACGGTACGAGGCACGATGGCTCTCCTCCAGGGTGCGGGGTGGCACTGCTGCGCGTGCGCGGCTAAGCGCACGCTTGCCCTCATGCTACTTGCGGGTAACTGGGATGCCCACACCTGGAGCGTGGAGCGGCGAAGGTCACACTCCCGGTGCACCTCGGTGCCCCCGCGCCCCCGGTGTTCCGCCCGTCGCGGCGACGCCCCGCCGGGCTGGCTTTGCCGGGGTCCCCGGCACCGTAGTGCCCCGTTGCACGGGGCTCGGGGTGCCGCGGTATACCCCACCCCGTGTGGTGGACCGGTGTGTCCGGCCTCAACCTCCCCCAGACTTCGTCCGGGGGACCCCCAGATTTGTGGCGGCAGCGCCGAATATCACACGGTCCCGGATACGAGCCCCGGAGCGGCCCCAACGGCACGCTCCCGGCGGCGGGCAACCCCGATCACCCAGCCCGGCCGGCGTTTGAGGCCGGACACACCGGCCCACCGTGCGGGGGTGGGGTACACCGCAACACCCGGCACCCCGTGCAACGGGGCACCGTGAAAGCGGTGGGGTCAGGGCTGGGCCGAGAGGGCCCGGGTGAGCAGGGGGGTCACCTGCTCGATCTGCCACTCGCGCGCCCCGAACGCCCGCAACGCCGACGACACCTCATCGGGGCTCGCCCCCGGCGGCTCCCAGCAGACCCGGCGCACCGTGTCCGGTGTGATCAGGTTCTCCTGCGGCAGGTTCAGCCGCTCCGCGAGGGCCGAGACCGACGCTCGGGCCGCCGACAGGCGGGCCGCCGCGGCGGGGTCCTTGTCCGCCCAGGAGCGCGGGGGCGGCGGGCCCGCCACCGGCTGCCCCGGCTGCGGCAGTTCCGCATCCGACAGGGCGCGCGCCCTGTCGACCGCCGCCTGCCACTGCTCAAGCGCGCGCCGCCCCATCCGGTGCCCGAATCCGGTCAGCGCGGTCAGCGCCTGTACGTTCACGGGCACGGCGAGGGCCGCCTCGATGATCGCCGCGTCGCCCAGTACCTTGCCCGGTGAGACATCACGCCGCTGCGCCACCTTGTCGCGGGCCGTCCAGAGCTCCCGTACGACGGCCATCTGCCGGCGGCGCCGCACCTTGTGCATGCCCGAGGTGCGCCGCCAGGGATCCTTGCGCGGCGGGGCGGGCGGGGCCGACGCGATCGCGTCGAACTCCTGCCATGCCCACTCCAGCTTCCCCTGGCGGTCGAGCTCCTTCTCCAGCGCGTCCCGCAGGTCCACCAGCAGTTCCACGTCGAGCGCCGCGTACCGCAGCCAGGGCTCCGGCAGCGGACGGGTCGACCAGTCCACGGCCGAGTGGCCCTTCTCCAGCGCGTAGCCGAGCACCGATTCGACCATGGCGCCCAGTCCCACTCGCGGGAAGCCCGCCAGCCGCCCGGCCAGCTCGGTGTCGAAGAGCCTGTTCGGCACCATGCCTATTTCACGCAGACACGGCAGGTCCTGGGTGGCCGCGTGCAGGATCCATTCGGTCCCGGCCAGTGCCTCGCCGAGACCGGAGAGATCGCCGCAGCCGACGGGGTCGATCAGTGCCGTGCCCGCGCCCTCCCTGCGGAGCTGGACGAGGTACGCCCGTTGGCCGTACCGGTAGCCGGACGCACGCTCGGCGTCCACGGCCACGGGGCCGCTCCCCGCGGCGAACGAGGCGATGACGGAGACGAGGTCCTCAGGTGTCGAGAGCACCGGGGGAACACCCTCGCGCGGCTCGAGGAGAGGGATCGGCGCCCCGTCGACCGCGAGGCCGTCGTCCGGGGGGCCGCCCCCGGGGGTACGCAGGTCTGGAACTGCTGCGGTCTCTTGGGCGTCGGTCACCTGTCAAGGGTATCTGTGAACGGAAGCCGCCCCCCGCCGCGCACCTAAGGGGGGGGGGGGGGGCCCCCTGGCGCGCCCGCGCCCCCGCCGCGGGGTGATTTGTGAGCGTTCTGCGCGCGCGGGGCCCGCCCCCCCCCGCTCGTTCCGGGCGCGGCGGCGCATGCGGATGATGACCGACCTTGTGAGGATCGTGTCTGGG
>NZ_JBHXFA010000266.1:0-5423 GCF_042724175.1 Streptomyces sp. NPDC127084 | reverse complement strand
CGGTGTGGCGTGGGGGGCGGGGGGGGGGGGGGCGCGCCCGGGGGGTCTGGCCGGGCCCCCACCGCGCGGGGCGGCCGGGGTGGGTGCGGGGGCCGCCCTCTAAGGGGGGGGGCCCGCACAGGAGGCGGCGAGGTTACGGCGCCCCGAAGGTCAGCACCAGCTGCGGGGTGTTCTCCGCGGCCGACGCCTCACCGGACCACAGCCACAGGGCGTCAGTCCCGGTGCTGGTGAGCGCCAGGCCGTAGCTGCCGCCCAGGGACGAGGAGAGCGCCTCGGTGTCGAGCCCTGTCGAGTAGAGCGACGACAGCTCCGACATCCCGGTCAGGGTGCCGATCGCGGTTTCGGAGACGGCCGGCTTGGAGGCGTACGTGGTACCCGCCTCCGTCCAGCTTCCGGTCACCGGACGCACGGAGATCTCGTCCGCGCTGCCCGCGCTGCTCATCGTGGTGGTCTTCACCGTGAGCCGCGCGCTCTTGAGCACCGTCCCGGCCGGCGCCGCCGGCAGGTCGAAGCGCAGATACGTCTCGTACGCCGGGTTTCCGCGCACCGCCAGCGAGGTGGAGGTGCCGTAGCTGGTGCTGGGAGCACCGGCGTTGACGTACGTGTCCTCCGCCGCCTGGACCGTCTGCACGGTGTCGGCCACGGCCGACGCGAGGGAGTGGTGCTTCTGCACCTGCGACGCGCTCAGCGCCGACGGGTAGATCGCCGTCTCGTCCAGCTGACCGGCGAAGTAGGCGCTGGTGGGACGGTTCGGCCAGGCGCTGATGTTGTCCCCACCGATACGCCAGTAACCGTTGTAGCTCTGGTTGCCGGTCTCGGCGAGCGTGCCGACCTGGACACCGTCCACGTACAGGGCCATCCCGGAGGCGCCCTGGGTCGCGACGACATGGTGCCACTTGCCGTCGTTGTAGCTGTTCGGCGTGGTGATGGTACGGGCGGTGCCCGTCCAGACGCCGAAGATCAGCTGACCGTTGTTGCGCATGTAGACGTGCCGGTCGTAGTTGGCACTGTTCTGGAAGGTCCGGTCACCGAATCCGACCAGCTTGCCGCCCCGAATGGTGGTGGTCTTGAACCAGGTCTCGATCGAGTACTGGCTCGGCCCCGCCACCTTCTTCTCGCTGTAGGCCCACTCGTTGGTGCCGTTGAAGCCCATCGCGGTGGACGCGCCCGTCACGGCACCAGGGGTCTGGCGCAGCGAGGGCTCGTTGATCTGGACGCCGTTCTGGTTGCCCGACGAGCTGTCGCCGATGAACGGGCTGCTGGACTCGTCGTAGCGCCAGTACATGTTCGCGCCGTCACCCAGTACCTGTGCCGCGTAGTTCTGGGCGGAGGTCGGCACCGTCACGGTGACCGTGGACGACAGCCCGGAGGCGTTGCCCGCGGCGTCGGTGGCGGTCACCCGGTAGGTGTAGGTGGAGCCGGGGGTGACGTTCTTGTCGGTGTACGAGAGCTGCGGACGCGACCACTCGACGGAGTCGCCCTCGACCGTGTACACGGGCGTGGCGCCGTTGTTGCGGTAGACCTTGTACGTCAGCTTGCTGTCGTCCAGGTCGTAGCTCGAGCGCCAGCGGACGCGGGCCTCGGAGGGACTCACGGACTCGCCGCTGGCCACGGGCACCGTCGGCGCCCCGGTGTCCGGGGAGGACGCGAAGCGGGTCAGACCCTGGGCCGCGGAGCCGTTGACGGTGGTGAACTCGCCACCGACCCACATGTACTTGTTGTCGGCGGTCTCGGAGACCACCATGGTGCGCGGACCGATGCCCTCGCCCGGACCGTCGTTGGTGTCCGGGAACCAGCCCAGCTTGTTGGTGCCGGTGGTCGGCTCCGCGAGCAGGTGGCGGCGGCGGCCGTCGGGGAACTCCCCGACAGTGGAGCAGTCGTGTGCGTGCGAGGCGCTGTACAGCACGCCCTCGTACGACTCGACGGCCTGGGTCGCGCCGAGGCAGGTGTCGCGCCAGCGCTGGTTCAGCGTGGACAGGTCCAGCGCGATTCGGCCGTCGAACACACCGCCGCCGGTGCCCTCGTTGCCGGTGTAGAAGCCCGTGGCGTCGGTGTCGAGCGCCTTGACCACCGACCTGCTCTCGATGAAGCCGGGGTAGGTGCGGACATTGGCACCCGTGGTCGCGTTGACGACGGCCAAGGCGTGCGAGCTCGCACCGTTGACGGTGAAGAAGTCACCGCCGAGGATCACGTTCTTGCCGTCGGGGGTGACCGCGACGGCCCGGCCGGGCTCGTCCACATCGGCCTGGAACGGCTTGACGTCGCCGCTGGTGGCGTCCACCGCGGCGTAGCGCGCGTGCTCGGCGCCGCCGACGGAGGTGAAGTCGCCGCCCAGGTAGACGGTGTCCCCGGTGACCGCGAGCGCGCGCACGGTGGCGGGGACGCTCGGGCGGAAGCCCGACTTGGGCGTGCAGGTGGCGATGTCGATGGCGGCGAGGCTGCTGACCGGCACGTTGTTGACCGAGCCGAAGTAGCCGCCCGCGTACAGCGTCTTCTTGTCCGGCGAGACCGCGAGGGCCCGCACGGTCGCGGTGCCGCTGCCGACCGCGAAGGACAGCTTGCAGGACGTGGGATCGCCCGTCGCCGCGTTCAGCGCGACGAAGTTCAGCGCGTTCTGCGCGGTGCCGCTCTCCCCCTCCGGCGGGCGCACCTGGGAGAAGGTGCCGCCGGCGAAGACCGTGCCGTTCGCCTCGGCCATGGCCCACACGATGCCGTTGGTCTGCCAGGTCGGCAGATCGTCGGCGGTGAAGGCGACGGGCGAGGTGATGGCGTTGGCGGACTGCGGCAGGAACGTCATCACGCCCAGGCCGCCCGCCGCGGCCACTGATAGTGCGAGGACGACACTCAGCCGCCCTCTCTTCCTTCTGTGCATGTACCCCCCGGCTTCTGAGCCCGGTCACGGACTCTCTGCCTTGACGCGCCCGCCTGTACCCCCTGGGTCGGGGCGGGCCGTGTGAACGTGTTTGCGCGCGAACTCTACGAGTGCATTCCACTTCGCGGAACGCATTTGACTCATCTGATGAACAATTTAAACGTTTTCACGGCGGTCCCGTGTGACAGGACAGTGCTTCCGTCACCGGGGGTCGCCGTCGCGTCACGCAACCGGCGGTTGGCGGCCGCGTCACCCGACCGTGTGTCAGCGGTCGATACGCACCGAGGCGCCCGCCAGTTGGTCCGCGACCTGCCGCACATCCGCGTCGACCATGATCCGCGCGAGCTCCTCCACCAGGACGGTGGGCTTCCAGCCCAGCAGCTCACGCGCCTTGGACGCGTCGCCGATCAGCGCGTCGACCTCGCTGGGGCGCTCGTACTTGGGGTCGTAGCGGACGTGGTCGTTCCAGTCGAGACCCACATGGGCGAACGCGGTCTCCACGAACTCCCGCACCGTCGCCGGGACTCCGGTGGCCACCACGTAGTCGGTCGGCTCGTCGTGCTGGAGCATCCGCCACATCGCCTCGACGTACTCGGGCGCGTAACCCCAGTCGCGCACCGCGTCCAGGTTCCCGAGGTAGAGGTGGTCCTGGAGACCGGCCTTGATCCGGGCGACGGCGCGGGTGATCTTGCGGGTCACGAAGGTCTCGCCGCGTCGCGGGGACTCGTGGTTGAACAGGATGCCGTTCACCGCGAACATGTCGTACGCCTCGCGGTAGTTGACCGTGGCCCAGTACGCGAAGACCTTCGCGGCACCGTAAGGGCTGCGCGGGTGGAAGGGCGTGCCCTCGTTCTGCGGGGGCGGCGTCGAGCCGAACATCTCCGAGGACGACGCCTGGTAGATCCGCGTGTCCACCCCGCTCGCCCGGACGGCTTCCAGCAGCCGCAGCGCTCCCAGGCCGGTCACGTCACCGGTGTAGAGCGGCGCGTCGAAGGAGACCCGTACATGGGACTGCGCGCCCAGGTTGTACACCTCGTCCGGCTGGATGTCGCGCAGCAGGTTCACCAGCGCCACCCCGTCGGAGAGGTCGGCGTGGTGCAGCACGAAGCTGCGCTCGGCCTCCTGCGGGCCCTGGTAGATGTGGTCGATCCGCTCGGTGTTGAAGCTGGACGACCTGCGCACCAGGCCGTGCACCCGGTAGCCCTTCGACAGCAGCAGCTCCGCCAGATACGAGCCGTCCTGGCCGGTCACGCCGGTGATCAGCGCGGTCTTGGTCATGTGATGTTCCCCTCCATGCCGGACCCGCCATGGGGCCGGATCCGGTTCTTGCGCCCGCTGTGCACGGGCCGGTTGCCTTGAAAACCTGGTATCTCTGGAATCCTGGGAAGTACCGGTAATTTCCGCTGAAATGCCGACGCGGTCGTACTGATCACGCAACGCCTGGCATGATCCGGCCCATGACCGCATCGCTGCTGCCCGAACGTGCCCGTGTCTTCGTCGCCGGCCACCGTGGGCTGGTGGGCTCCGCCGTGGCCCGCCGGCTCGCCGCCGACGGACACGAGGTGCTCACCCGTACCCGTGCCGAGCTGGACCTGCGCGACGCCGCGCGTACCGCCGCCGAACTGGCCGACCTGCGCCCCGACGCGGTGGTGCTCGCCGCCGCCAAGGTCGGCGGCATCATGGCCAACAGCACGCAGCCGGTGCAGTTCCTGGAGGAGAACCTCCAGATCCAGCTCAGCGTGATAGCGGGGGCGCACGCCGCCGGGGTCGGCCGGCTGCTCTTCCTGGGCTCGTCGTGCATCTACCCCAAGCACGCCCCCCAGCCGATCACCGAGGACGCGCTGCTGACCGGCCCGCTGGAGCCCACCAACGAGGCGTACGCCCTCGCGAAGATCGCCGGCATCGTCCAGGTGCAGTCGTACCGGCGCCAGTACGGCGCGTCGTACATCAGCGCCATGCCGACGAACCTCTACGGGCCCGGTGACAACTTCGACCTGGAGACCTCGCATGTGCTGCCGGCCCTGATCCGGCGCTTCCACGAGGCGGTGGCCGAAGGGCGCGACGAGGTCGTGCTGTGGGGCAGCGGCACCCCGCGCCGGGAGTTCCTGCACGTGGACGATCTCGCCGCCGCCTGCGCGCTGCTGCTGCGCTCCTACGACGGCGACGAGCCGGTCAACATCGGCTGCGGAGACGACCTCACCATCCGGGAACTGGCCGAGACGGTCGCCGGGGTCACCGGGTTCACCGGCCGGATCGCCTGGGACACCAGTCGGCCCGACGGCACCCCGCGCAAGCTGCTCGACATCTCCCGGCTGGCGGGGCTCGGCTGGAAGCCGGCGATCCCGCTGCGCGACGGCATCGCCGCGACCTACGCGCACTGGCGCGAGGGTCTCGAAGGCGGCCGGGAGACCGCTCTCGGGAGCTGACCGACTCGGCCGGGCGCCCTCCCCGTCACAGCCACGGAGGCGGGCGCCCTCCCGGCTACGGCCACGGAGGCAGCCGCCGTTACGGACGTGGCCCGCCGCCGCCCGGCCGCCCGCGGGCCCGCCGG
>NZ_JBHXFA010000265.1:0-5503 GCF_042724175.1 Streptomyces sp. NPDC127084 | reverse complement strand
ACTCCTCCGGATAAGACTTGGGCACAGCGACACCCTTCCCACCCGCCCCACAGGGCAAGCCAGTTCAGACGTCACCCGATCGTGCAGCAGACCCGTTCCTGATTACCTTGCTGAACGAGCCCGGGCTGCGCCTGGGCGAGGCGCTCGGGCTGCGGCATGGCGATCTGCGGCTGCGGGCCGGCGAGGTACGGGTGGTGCCCCGGGAGAGCAACGTCAATGCTGCCCGGGCGAAGGGCCTCAAGGCCAGGACGGTGCCGATCGGTACCGCTGTTCTGGACACGTACGCGGACTACATGGAAAGCGAGTACGGCACGCTCGACAGCGATTACGTGTTCGTCAACCTCTTCCGTGGCCCGCACGGGGCGCCGATGACGGCCGACAGCGTCAAGGACCTGTCCAAGCGGCTACGTCGGCACAGCGGCGTAGCACACTATTCGCCCCACGCCTTGCGCCACACCTATGCCACCAGGCTCCTTCGTGCCAAGGTGCCGGCGGAGGTCGTCTCCGAGCTCCTCGGCCACGCCAGCGTGCAGACCACCATCGACACGTACGCCAACCCTCAGGAATTGCATCTGATGGGCGAGAAACTGCAGGTCGCGAGCTCAGAGCGGGGCTTGACGGGGACTCTACCCCGCCACAACTTGGCGGCCTGAGCTGGGTGTTTGGCGATCAGATCCCATCTGATGCAGGATTTGCCCTCTGAAGGGGAGGGTGAAAGTGGGTCTACAGCAGCGACGTGCCGACCTGGCGGGGGCGGCTCACCTGGAGCTGGTCTCCGGGGTGGCCCAGTTGCGTCCCCAGGACGCAATGGTCGAGGCGATGGTGCGGGGTTGGCGCGCTCAGCAAGCTGCTCGTGGGCTCCGCGAGGACACGGTCACGGCCCGGGAACGACTTGTACGCCGGTTTCTGGAGTACACGAACGAATATCCGTGGTCCTGGACGTCCGGCCATGTGGATGAGTGGTCACTGTGGCTGACCAGTGAGAAGCGCCTCGCGCCGTCCACGATCCGCAGCTACCAGGGCAGTCTGCGCCTGTTCAGCGAGTTCCTGATCGACGGCCGTTACGGCTGGTCGGTGGCCTGCGAGGATGCCTTCGGCACCCACCCGGTGGCCATCTGCCACGAGTGGAACACCATCGCTCACCTCAACGACTACGAGGGGCGCCCCGAGGCGAGGCCGTTCACGCGCGAGGAGATCCAGCGCTTCCTCGACTACGCCGACGACCAGGTCGAACGGGCGGTCCGGGCCAAGCGCAAGGGAGCCCTCGCCGCCTACCGCGACGCCACTCTCTTCAAGGTCATCTACGGGTGGAGTCTGCGCCGGACCGAGGCATCGAAGCTGGATGTGGTGGACTTCAGGCGGAACGCGAAGGCTCCGCAGTTCGGCCGGTACGGCACCCTCAACGTCCGCTACGGCAAAGCGAAGAAGGGCCAACCGCCGCGCCGTCGGAATGTGCTGTCGGTGATGGACTGGGTGGTGGAGGCGGTCGCCGACTACGTGGAGAACGTACGGCCGCGGTTCGGCTGCGAGGATCACCCCGCGTTGTGGGTGACCGAGCGAGGCGGGCGGGTGAAGCCGGCGGAGATCAATGCCCGGTTCGTCGCCTACCGTGACGCCCTGAAGCTCCCGAAGGCGCTGACGGTCCACTCCGCTCGCCATTCTTACGTCACCCACCTCACGGAGGACGGGGTTGACCGGCGGTTCTTGCAGCAGCAAGTCGGTCACGAGAATGACAGTTCCACCGCCATCTACACGCACGTCAGCGATGACTTCATGAACACCATGCTCCACAAGGCACTTGCTCCCGCGCTCGACCCGATCCCCGCAGACAAGGACCGCTGATGGCCGCGAAGCTCGACTACCACTGGCACCTGCGCAAAGTCATGGCCGACCGCGGGCTCTTCTCCACCACCGACCTCATCCCGCTGCTGGACGAACGTGGCATCACCCTGTCGTCCAGCCAGGTCTACCGGCTCGTCGTCGAGCGCCCCGAACGACTCAGCCTGAAGATCCTCATGGCCCTGCTCGACGCCCTCGACTGCACCATGGACGACCTCATCGAGCCTACCGCCGCAGCAGCTTCCGGAACACCTACCCTGACAAAGAAGGCCGTTGGCGCCGAGGCAGGCGTCGGTGACCTGCGACCCAAGCGAGCCCGCATCCGCGGTCTCGAGCGGCCGTGACCGCACCCGGGCACCCCGATCGGGCCGTCACGGATCCGATCGGGCTCATCGTGGACCTGGTCGCGGCCGTCGAACATCGCCTGGAGCCTGACCGGATCCGCACCGTGGTCGCCAGCGTCGCGGGCGGCCGCTCAAAGTCGCGCCGCCTCGCGGCACACCTCGCTGAACATCCCCGCGTGCTGAACGACGGTCGCTCCCCGGCCCCCAGGGCCGTCGGCGACCTGCTCATCGCGCTGCGCGAGGCCGGAGCCGAGGCCATCTCGCCGCCGTGTTGCGCCGAATGCGGCAGGCAGATGCGAACCCTCCAGCGCCGCGGCCAGGACTGGTACTGCTGGAACTGCGGGCCACAGCCCGAGCCGTGTGCTGCCTGCGGGAACACCCGCAGGGTCGCTACACGCGACCGGGCCGGGCGGCCACGATGCGGCAAGTGCCCGGACACCGACGGACGCGACCCCGTCGCAGTGATCGGCGCCCTGATCGCTGCACTGGACCCGCAGGCCGGACGGGAGACGGTCTCCGACGCGGTCCGCCGATCGGCACCTCGTCCCTCCTACCAGCAGAAACTCGCCTGGGCCCTGGAAGCCAACCCCGCCCTGCTGACCGGGGACGGCCACCTCGCGCCCCACCGCGCGATCCTCAAACTGATCGACCTGCTGCTCAAGGCTGGCGTCACCGGGATCGTCCGGCCGTCCTGCCCCGGCTGCCACAGAGTCGTACGCATCGACAAGCCCCTCAATGGACAGCGGGTCTGCCGCATGTGTATTTCCCACTCCCGGATCGAAGAGTGCTCGGGATGCGGAGCCCGTCGAGAGCCCGCCACCCGCGACGAACAAAGTCGGCCAGTGTGTCCGAACTGCCTGGTCAGCGACCAGGCGAACCTGGAAACCTGCATCAACTGCGGGCGCCGAAAGGTCGTGAACATCCGCACGCCGGACGGCCCTCTCTGCGCTGCCCCTCCTTGCCCACCGCTACTTGCAGCATCTGCGGCGAAGAGAAGCCCTGCGGCACCTCCCGCACCACGGGCCGGCCATGGTGCCTGGACTGCCAGCATCGCTCAGCGTCATGCTCGGCCTGCGGCAGCGTCGCAGCGGTCATCTCCGGCACTCTCGACCAGCCTCTTTGCCTGGACTGCACCGCCCCTGAGGTCTGGCACACCTGTCCCACCTGCAGCGATCCCGACTACCCACACCCCGGCCAGTGCGCTCGCTGTCTCATCAACCGGCGCCTCAACGAGCTCCTGGGCCCTCCGTCCCATGCTCTCCACCCCGCGCTCGAAGCCCTGCGGAACGACATCGCCACCGCCGAGCACCCCATCACCGCCAGACGGTGGCTGAACAAGCCGTCCGTGTCTCCGGTCCTGGCCGACCTCGCGGCCGGCCGACGAGCCCTGACTCACGAGGCCCTCGACGAGCTAGCCGACAGCCCGCCCCTCGCCCATCTCCGCCAAGGCCTCGTCGGCGTCGGTGCCCTGCTCGAGCGAGACGAGTACATGGTCCGCCTCGAACGCTTCCTCACCGGCCTTCTCGCATCACAGCAAGACCCCGAAGACTCCGTTGCTCAATTGCTGGTCACGCGGTGAGTTTGTAGGCGAGGCGTTCGAGGCGGCTGGTGCGGACCCGGCGGAGGGGTTGGATCGACCTGTGAGGCCAGCCAGGACGGGGCCGCGACCGCGAGAGCCTCCAGCGCGGCACGCACGCTCTCCCCGGCCAGCTCCAGACGGTTCAGGTCCCGCACCGCGGAGACGATGTGCGTGGAGTCGGTGCGCTGTCTGCCGCCCGCGCCGATCAGCCCCTCGGTCCGGCAGTGCTCCACCAGCCGGTCGAAGACCACCCGCTCCAGGCCGTGCCCGGTGATACGGGCGCGGAACTTGCTCAGCACGGTGAAGTCGAAGCCGGCATCGGTCAGCTCCATACCGAGGGCGTATTTCCAGTCGATGGCCCGCACGGCCATCGCGGCAGCCTGCCGATCGGTCAGGTTCTCCGTGAACTGCAGCACCGTGACCAGCGACAGCACGGCCGGAGGCATCCCCGGGGCGCCCCGCACCCCGAAAGAGCCGGCAAACGGCTCGTCGGCGAACAGCCCGGCCAGCCGGTCACGGACCCGGATCGGCAGACTCCCTTTCGGGAAAGCGGCCCGGGCCACTACCGCAGTCTGCTCCGGGACCGGCGGCAGACCCCTGGGCTGCATCGACATCGCTTCACTCCCCACCGACACCACACGACCGGCCCTCGACCACAGAAGCGATCATCCCGTCAACAAGACACCGCACGCAGTCAATTGAGCAACGGAGTCCCCGAACAGCGCAAAGTCCTGCACCGGTACGCGATCTGGCACCTGGTCCGGCGACTTCGCCGACGCAGCAACGGCCGACCCCTGACCTCGCAGCAGTTCATATCCGCACGTCAACGCACCAACGCGGCCGTCGCCTTCCTGACCTGGCTGAAGGCTCACGACCTCGCCCTGGAGACCTGCCAGCAGGCCGACCTCGACCAATGGCTCACCGACGACTCCGCCACCTACCGCCACACGGCCGGACACTTCATCCGCTGGGCCCGCACCAACAAACTCACCACCGTCCACGTCCCCGCCGTCCGCTGGAACGGCCCCACCCAACCACTCGATGACGAACAGAGGTGGAACGTCGCACGCCGACTCCTGCACGACGACACCCTCAAACCAGAAGACCGCCTGGCAGGACTCCTTCTCCTCCCCTATGCCCAAGGACCTTCAGCGATAGGCCGGTTGACCATCGAGGACGTCGAGGCCGGTGCTCAGGAAGTACGTCTCCATCTCGGCGATGCTCCCGTCCAGTTGCCCGAGCCCGTCGCACTGGCCCGCGTGGTTGCCGCGAACCGCAAGGGGCACGCGACCATCGGCGCTCTGGCCCCGTCACCCTGGCTCTTCCCCGGTGGCCAGCCCGGACGGCCGATCAGTACGACGCAGCTGACCCAGCGGCTGAACCAGCTCGGGATCCGACCCAATCAGGCCCGCAGCACTGCGCTCTTCCAGCTCGCCACCGAGATCCCGGCGGGGATCCTCGCCGAAGCCGGCCGCACCAAGCGGATCCGCAACACTGCCAGTACCGGCCTCAAGCACCGCAGCGAGAGCTGAACTCAGCTCACCCACAACTCTTGACTATTGCTCAGCCCAGCCCCGGCTCCTTCAAAGGCCAGCACGTCCGCTACTCCCTGGGTCGGTTCGGCCGATCGGGTTGGTGATCACATGCTTGATGCGGGTCGGGCGGCCACTGCATGTCAGGGACGATCATCTGGCGTGCGTCAGCATGCTCTTCAGCCGCATCCGCGCCGCCCCACGCTCCC
>NZ_JBHXFA010000264.1:0-5579 GCF_042724175.1 Streptomyces sp. NPDC127084 | reverse complement strand
GCCCCCTTTGATCGACGCGCCCCCCCGCCCCCCCTTCTATCACACCCCCGCCCGGGGTTGGACGGCGGGGGATTTCAACCCCCGGGCGGGCCGGGGGGAGCCCCGCCCGGCCCGGCCCCGTGCTGTTCCGGGGGACCATTGACGCAGCTCAGTCGCGCCGACTAGCTTCACCATACGGATAGCTGATTCCGCGGAACGGAAACCGGAGGGTGTGCGGCGATGGGGCAGCAGGAGAAGGTGACCACAAGCCTGGCAGGCGCGACCGGCGAGGCCATCGGGGCCTCTCTCGCGCCGGTGGACGCCGAGCTCGCCCGCCGCTACCCGGGAGACCCCGGCACCCGTCAGCCCGTGCACACGGTCTACGTACCCGGTGAGGTGTTCGCCGCCGGCACCGTACGGTCCTGGGGCGATCAGGCACTCGCCGCACTGGACGAGCACGCCCCCGACGCCGGGGCCCTGGCACGGGTGCTCGGCCTCTCCCGGGAGCTCGCGGGACCCGTCTACGACCGGGTGAGGGCCAAGCTGGAGCGCGAGCCCATCGAGGATCTCCGGGTGGACTTCGAGGACGGCTACCGGGGCACCGACGAGGACACGGACGCCGCCCGCGCGGCGCGGCTGCTCGCCGCTGCCGACAGCGACACCACCGCGCCGTACACGGGTATCCGGATGAAGTGCATGGAGGCGGCCGTCCGCGACCGGGGCATGCGCACCACCGACGTCTTTCTCAGCGGCCTGATGGCGCAAGGCGGACTGCCCGGTGGCCTGGTACTCACCCTGCCCAAGGTCACCTACCCCGAGCAGGTCACGGCGTTCGTGCGCCTTCTGGAAGCCTTCGAGAAGGCGCATGGTCTGGCGGACGGCCGGATCGGCTTCGAGATCCAGATCGAGACCAGCCAGGCCATCCTCGCAGCCGACGGTACGGCCACCGTCGCCCGGATGATCGACGCGGCCGAAGGCAGGGCCACCGGTCTGCACTACGGCACCTTCGACTACAGCGCTTGCCTCGGCGTCAGCGCCGCGTACCAGGCCAGTGATCACCCGGTCGCGGACCACGCCAAGGCGATCATGCAGGTCGCAGCCGCCGGCACGGGCGTGCGGGTCTCCGACGGCTCGACGAACGTGCTGCCCGTCGGCTCCACGGAGCACGTCCACGAGGCCTGGCGGCTTCACTACGGCCTCACGCGCCGCGCTCTCGCCCGCGCGTACTACCAGGGCTGGGACATGCATCCGGCCCATCTCCCCACCCGCTACGCCGCGGTCTTCGCCTTCTACCGCGAGGGTATGGCCGCCGCGGCCGCCCGGCTCGCCGCCTACGCGGCGAGGGCGGAGGGCGACATCATGGACGAGCCCGCCACGGCGAAGGCGCTCGGCGGCTATCTGCTGCGCGGGCTGGAGTGCGGAGCCCTGGACGAGTCGGAGGTCACCGGGCTCACCGGCCTCTCCCGCATCGACATCGAGGCGTACGCCCGCCCGCGCCGGGGCGGGCTCACGGCCGCCGCGGGCTGAGGACTACGCCGCCGTACGGCGGCGTAGTGCGGCTCGCCCCTGACCGGGCCGGGAACGCCGCTCAGCGTTCCCGTGGCTGACCGCCCCACGCCGCAACTCGTGGGCGCCTTCGGGGGTGACCCCCGCATCGGAGACGGAGACGCCTGCCGTAATCGGCCGCGGGACCGTGGTGTAGGGCTCGTCGGGCGCGACGGCCCCCTCCGCCACGCGTGTCGTGGCCTGTTCCGGTTTCGTTCACGGGCTGCCGCTGTTCGGCACCGTGCCGCGGTAGGCAGGGGAAGGTGCGGGGGCGGCGGTGGAGGCGTATGGGTACGGCGTGCACCGCTGGGCGGCCGAGTGCGGCCGCGACCTGTGGCGCAGGGCATGCCGCAGCGGGGCCCGCGCCCGTCAGGCGGGTTCCGTCATCACCGCGCCGCGTCGAGAAGTATCCGTGCCAGTCGGTCCGGCTGGGAGAACATCGGCCAGTGACCGGTGTCCATCTCGGCCAACCGCCATTGCTCGCCGGTCAGTAGCCGGGCCACGTCATCACTCGGCTCGGCACCGTCGAGCAGGCACTTGACGTAGGTCGCCGGCAGTTCGTCCAGCGGTCGGGCCAGCACGGCCGGATCGGCCAGCGAGGCTCCGGGGTGCGGTGTCGCTCCACCCACGATCCGGGCGACCTGCTCATCGCTCAGGCCCTGACCGGCGCAGTCCGCCGCGGTCAGCGGTGCCCACCAGCCGCCGTTGCCCGCGATCGCGGCTTCCAGCTTCGCCGGGCCCTCCCACCAGGTGGAGATGAACGACTCGCCGTCGGCCGGAACGTCGGAGTCGACGAAGACCACGCGGGCCAGCCGACCGCCTATCCGCGCGGCGGCCTGGCCGGCCGGTATGCCCGAGTAGCTGTGCCCGACCAGCACGACGTCGCGCAGATCGAGGCGCTCGACCAGGTCGACGATGTCCTCGACGTGAGTCTGCCTCCCCGTGGGTACGGCCTGCCTCTCGGCTATCCCGGACAGCGTCAACGGGTGAACGCCGTGGTCGGCCGCACGCAGTAGGGGCACCACTTCACCCCACGCCCATGATCCGAGCCATGCGCCTGCCACCAGCACGAAATTCGCCATGGCCGCACAGTAGTCGAGGGGTGTGACAACGCCCGCACGGCTGCTCGTCCGGTCTGGTCCGGCCCTGGCTTCGGCCGACCTGCTCCCGGAGAAGGCCTGGAGTCCCGTAGTGGGACTCCGCGCCGACCACATGAGCCCGGTCCCCGGATCGCCGGAGCCGTCCAGCGGTCGTGGACACGGTCATCACGGCGGGAGCCGCGCGAGAAGCCGCCCGACGGGCATGGGAGCGGCATCGGCCCACTGGAAGCGCTTTCCGACGCGCGGAACCGTGGGGGCGGTGACCGCGGTGCGTCGCGGATCCGGGAACGTGGACCGTCTGACGGCGGCGGCCCTGTCCCTGATGCACCCTGCGCATGGGGACGGGGCCGCCTCGCACTCACCGGCATTCGCCGGCCGGTCAAGCCGTCAGGCCAAGCCGGCTGCTCAATCCACGACGTTGAACACCGTGGTGGTGCGTTCTTCGAGAAGGCAGGCGTTCATCGGTTGCACGAGCGCCTCGTGTTCGGAGCTCAGCCGCCACCGCTTGATGGCGTCCATGTTCTCCCACTCGCTGGTGAGCAGCCACTGCGCGGGGTTTTCGGCCGAGCGGCACAGTTGCTCGCTGAGATGTCCAGGACTTGATGCGGCCCTTCTGCGTACCTGTTTGTACGCTCTGACGAAACCGTCCTCCATGCCCTCGCGGACATGGAGCAGTCTCACGACGCGGATACGGCCCGAATCCTGAGAGACAGCTATCGAAGGCTTCACAATCCCTCTCCCTCCGCCTCGGGCGGAAATGCCGCCTCAACCATTGTCTTGAGTGGTGAACTCAGCGCAACTCGGTGCGACTCTCCGTGTACGGTTGCGGATCCGCCGCGGGTGTGTGGGGTGCCCTGAGGCGCAGCGGGTGGACCGTACAGGCCGTGAACCACCAAACAACAGGCCGCGAACTGGGCAGTCCGTGAGCGGGAGTTGCTCTCGCGGGTCGCCGGTGTGCGGGCCGCTCAGCGCCCCCCGGGTGTCGGCGGCAGCTCGCCCGAGCCGCGAGCCAGCAGCCTGGTCGTCAGCTCCACGCGGGCCGGTTCCTCCGCCATTCCGTCCAGGCGTCGGAACAGCCGCTCCGCCGCCGTGCGGCCGAGAGCCGCCGCGTCCTGGGCGATGACGGTGATCCCCAGCAGATCGGCGAGCTCGATGTCGTCGAACCCGACCAGTGCGACGGGCGCGGTCGGTGTCTCACGCCCCGCGAGCACCCGCACAGCCGTCACGGTCACCCGGTTGTTGCCCGCGAACAGTGCGGTGACCGGCTCCGGGCCCGAGAGCATGGCCTCCACCACGGACCTGACCCGCCCGGGTCCGGTCGAGCCGAGCGAGACCCAGCGCTCGTCCACCGGCAGCCCGGCGTCCTCCATCGCGGTGCGATAGCCGCGCAGCCGCTCCTGCGCCGTGTGGATACGCGGCTGGTCGCCGATGAACCCGATCCTCCGGTGCCCGTGCGCGATGAGATGAGCGACGCCTTCGCGGGCACCGCCGAAGCTGTCCGACAGCACCACGTCCGCGTCGATGCCCCCGGCGGGCCGGTCCACGAACACCGTGGCGATGCCCGCCTTGATCTCCGGCTCCAGGTATCGGTGGTCGTCCCCGGCCGGGATGACGATCAGGCCGTCCACTCGGCGGGCACACAAGGCGAGCACCAACTCCTGCTCGCGGTCCGGATCCTCCGCGCTGGAGCCGTTGATGAGGAGCGCTCCATGGGCTCGCGCGACCTCCTCGACCGCCCGGCTGAGCGGACCGTAGAACGGGTCGGCGAGGTCCTCCAGGACCAGTCCCACCGACGAGGTGCGGCCCTTGCGCAGTACGCGCGCGCTGTCGTTGCGCCGGAAGCCCAGTGCGTCGATGGCCTCCTGCACCTTGCGCTCCGTGTCGGGTGTGACACCCGGCTCGCCGTTCACCACCCGGGAGACCGTCTTGAGCCCGACCCCGGCGCGCGCGGCCACGTCCTTCATCGTGGGCCGGGAGCCGTAGCGGTTGGTCTCGGGTCGGCGGGCGAACTCGGCCACAGTGCGCTGTCCTTGTCGTCGTTCGTGTGCCGCGCCCGCCACCCGGGCGCGAGGAAGGAGCCCTGTACGCTGCCGTGCCCCCGTAGCCGTGCCGCTGTGCAAGGCTGTGGCGTCGAGCATAGGCCCTGGACAACGTTGTCAGCGCGATGGAGACTGGATGATCGAAGTCGCAGACCTGGAGTCCGTCCTGCGGCCAGTCGCTGGGAGAGCGCTGACTGATGCTTAACGACCTCGTCGCCGCGCTCGACGTCGGTGGCACCAAGATCGCCGGCGCGCTGGTGGACGCCGACGGCGGGATCCTCCTGCGCGCCCAGCGGCCGACGCCGGCGCGCGAGGACGCCGAGACCGTGATGCGCGCGGTCGACGCGGTGCTCGGGGAGCTCATGGCCTCGCCCCTGTGGCCGGGTACGACAGCCGTCGGCATAGGCAGCGCGGGGCCGGTGGACGCGTCCACCGGCACGGTCAGCCCCGTGAACGTGCCGAGCTGGCGTGGCTTTCCGCTGGCGGACCGAGTGCGTACGGCGGCAGGCGGCCGCCCCGTCGAGTTGGTCGGCGACGGTGTCGCCATGACGGCCGCCGAACACTGGCTCGGTGCCGCACGCGGGTATGACGACGCCCTGTGCATGGTCGTCTCCACCGGCGTCGGTGGCGGCTTGGTGCTCGGCGGCCGACTCCATCCGGGCCCGACCGGGAACGCGGGCCACGTCGGCCACATGGCCGTGGAGCTCGACGGCGAACGGTGCCCCTGCGGCGGCCGGGGCTGTGTGGAGCGGATCGCGAGCGGTCCCAATATCGCGAGCCGCGCGCTCCACAACGGCTGGCGCCCCGGCCCGGACGGTGACACGTCGGCCGCGGCGGTCGCCGCGGCCGCGACGGCGGGCGAGCCGTTGGGCGCTGCCACCGTGGATCGCGCCGGCCCGGGGCTGGCGCCCGCGGT
>NZ_JBHXFA010000263.1:3472-5595 GCF_042724175.1 Streptomyces sp. NPDC127084 | reverse complement strand
CCTCGATAGGGTCGTCGCCGACGGCGACGGTGGCGACGACCGTGTTGGTGGCGGTGTCGATGACCGACACCGTGTCGCTGAAGCCGTTGACGACGTAGGCGCGGGTGCCGTCCGGCGACACCGCGACGCCGATGGGGAAGGAGCCGACGTCGATGGTGGCCGAGACGGTGTTGGTGGCGGTGTCGATGACCGACACCGTGTTGCTTTCGCTGTTGGCGACGTAGGCGTAGGTGCCGGGTGGTACGGCGTGAGCGGGCCCGGTAGCCAGTACGGGCAGCGCGAGACCGGCCACCAGGACGAAGCCTGCCACCGCCGCTCGTAGCAGCCCGACGCGTGTCCGTTCACACATCTGGCGGATAGTCACTGAATCCTCCGTGAAGCCTGGTTGCCTCTTCTGGGCGCGAATAATGACATTTCGTCACACAAGCGACGTCTGGGCAACGCGGGGGCAGCCGAATCGGTCCGGCCCGCGGGCACGTCCCGGGGTCGCGCGCTGTGTGTGCTGTCGCCGGTGCCGAAGAACGCGTGGCGTTGGGTGGACACCGCGCAGTACAAGCTGACTCAGCGCGGACAGCACCGCTCCGCGGGAGCGATCGACCTGCTGGTGTGCGCTGCCGCGGCGCACCATGGGCACACCGTGCTTCATGTGGACAACGACTTCGCCGCTGTCGCGGCGGTGCTGAAGGACGTCCGGCAGCGGGACGTGCGCGCCTGAGGCGGCCCAGGCCGTCATAGGGATCGCGGTTACGATGCCGCCGTGACCATCAGCCTGCCGCAGTCGAGCCGCCGATCGGCGGGGCGTGGGCTGCTGCTGGTGCTGGCCGTGCTGGCCGGGCTGCTGGCGATGCACGGTCTGGCGCCTGGGGTGCCAGGGGCGTCGGCCGTCGACACCCCGCATACGGGTACGGGCACGGGTACCGGCGCGCACGCCGGGCACGGGACCGGCACCGATCGCGGCAGCGGTCACTGCGGGCACGATGTCGGTGGTGGCGCGAACGGCCATACGGATCATGCCGACGCGACCTGTGCCGCAGGCGCTACGAGCGCCCCGTACACGCCGCCCGCCCTGACCTCCGCCCGTGACGGCGCCATGCCGGTGGCCGAGCCGGCCGGCCGCTGCGGCGGTACGACGGCGACCGGGCGGGCGCCGCCCGACCTGGCCGAGCTGCAACTCCTGCGGATCTAGAGCGCCCCGCGCGTCACCCTGCCCCGCCCTGGCCCGGTCCGGGCTCAGCGGCCCGGTGTGGCGTGCGCCCACGCGTTCCTGTCTTCCGCCTTTCCCAGCCTCCAGGACTTCTGGAGGCTCTCAAGGAGTCGCACCACCATGAGCACACGCCGCAGCCCGATCCACCGCGCCATCGCCGTGGCGACGGCCGGAACCGCCGCCCTCGTACTCGCTGCCTGCGGGTCGGCGGACCAGGACTCCGCCGGGCACACCGGTCACTCACCGGCGCTGCCGTCGGTGTCCACCGCCCGGTCCACCGCCCCCGGTTCGCATGGCGACGCCGATGTCGCCTTCGCCCAGGGCATGATTCCGCACCATCGACAGGCCGTGGAGATGGCGGAGCTCGCCGCCTCCCGGGCCGGTTCCGCCGAGGTCAAGCAGCTCGCCGAGGAGATCAGGAAGGCTCAGGCCCCGGAGATCGAGACGCTGTCCGGCTGGCTTACCGCCTGGGGTGAGCAGGTGCCCGCCGACGGCGCCATGGACCACTCCGCCCACTCCCGGCAATCCGGGGGCGGAGCCGACGGAATGATGACGGACGAGGAGATGGACGCGCTCGGGAAGTCCTCGGGTGCGGCGTTCGACACCGCCTTCATGGAGCTGATGATCAAGCATCACCAGGGCGCGGTGGCGATGGCCGGGACTGAGCAGGCCGAGGGCGCTTATGAGCCCGCCAAGGAGATGGCCGAGGGCATCGTCACCTCGCAGACGGCCGAGATCACCCGGATGAGGAAGCTGCTCGGCGAGCGCTGACCAGGCCCGGGACGTAGCCGCCGCATGACGCGGGCGGGGTGGCCGGGGACCCCGCCCGCGGGTGCGTGTAATCGGTCGGGTATAGCCCCCGGGGGGGTTTTGGTGTGGTGAGGCGCGGGCCGCTCGGGAGCCGGGGGGGCTGGTCCAG
>NZ_JBHXFA010000263.1:0-3462 GCF_042724175.1 Streptomyces sp. NPDC127084 | reverse complement strand
TTATCACACCAGTCAGAGACAGCCCCACACACGGCCCTCACTCCCCCCGCCTTATCTGGCGGGGTGTCTCCCGCCCCCCCCCCCCCCGCGCTTCCTTCTACTCGGACGGGAATACCCCCAGGGGGTATATGGTTGTGGACAGGCGCGGACCGCTCGGCAGCCGGTCGCACTGGACACGGAGAGGGAGACGCGCCATGGACCACACCGCACACACCAGCGCGGCGAAGACCGACGCCGCACACCACCGAACGCGGCACGGGCACCCGGAGCCCGCGGCCCGCGGGGGGCGTGCCCACTCCCACGGCCCGGCGTCCTGGGGCACCGCGGCCAAGGCGACGCTGCACTGCCTCACCGGCTGCGCCATCGGCGAGATCCTCGGCATGGTCATCGGTACCGCCCTGATGTGGGGCAATGTGCCGACGATGATCCTTGCCATCGCCCTCGCGTTCGTCTTCGGCTACTCGTTCACCCTCTTCGCGGTGCGCCGCGCCGGTCTGGACTTCAAGACGGCCGTCAAGGTGGCCCTGGCCGCCGACACCGTCTCGATCGGCGTGATGGAGCTGGTCGACAACGGCGTCATCGCCCTCGTCCCGGGCGCGATGGACGCCCATCTCTCCGACGGGCTCTTCTGGTCCGCGCTGCTGGGCGGCTTCGCCGTCGCGTTCCTGGTCACCACCCCCGTGAACAAGTGGATGATCGGCCGTGGCAAGGGGCACGCCGTGGTCCACGCCTACCACTGAGGCGTGCGGGCGGCCTACCCGAACTGGTCGTAGCCGAGCTTCACGACCATGCCCGTCACCACCACGAGCAGCACGATACGGACGAATCCGGAACCGCGGCGCAGGGCCATCCTCGCCCCGAGCGCCGCGCCGACGATGTTGCAGACGGCCATTCCCGCACCGAGCAGCCACAGCACCTGGCCCTGGAGGGCGAACACCGTGAGCGCGCCGATGTTGGTGCCCACGTTGACCACCTTGGCCAGGGCCGAGCTCTGGAGGAACTCCAGCGACAGCAGGCTGGTGAACATCATGATGAGGAACGTGCCGGTGCCGGGGCCGAAGACGCCGTCGTAGAAGCCGATCCCGCAGCCCGCGGCCCCGATGACCGCCAGCTTGCGGCGTCTGCTGACGAGTTCGCTCTCCTGCACCGCGCCGAAGCCCGGCCGGAGGGAGACGAAGATGGCCACGGCGATGAGCAGGGCCATGATGACGGGTCGGAACCAGGCGGCGGGAAGGCTGGACGCGGACAGGGCGCCGACCCCGGCGGCCGGAATGGCGAGGCCCGCTGCCGGAAGGGCGATGGAGCGGTCCAGCTTGGTGCGCCGGGCGTAGGTCACGGCGGCGATCGTCGTACCGGTGATGGCGGTGAGCTTGTTGGTGCCGAGCGCCACCGTCGGTGAGAGCTGCGGAAAGGCCATCATCAGGGCGGGTATGAGGACGAGTCCGCCGCCTCCGACCACCGCGTCGATCCATCCGGCGGCTGCCGCCGCGGTCATCAGGCCCGTCACGCCTATGGCGTCCAAGAAGTCGTCCCCCCGTTGCCTCACCTGGCCAGAACGGGAACGACCTTACGAGAATGCAATTTCAGTTCGATATCGGGGTGTGTCGAGTACGTCAGGTGGCTGCCCGATTTCTCGCCGAGAGCCTCAGTTGAGTTGGCGCTGCCAGTCGGCGGGGACCCTGCCCGCCGGGCCCGGGACCGGCTGGGAGTCGGGGTGGGCGGTGGGCGGGGACAGCGGAGGGCCGTCGTAGTACTGCTCCGTCTCGATGTTCCAGAACCAGCCCTCGCCCGGCTCGAAACTGGTCAGGAACGGGTGCCCCGCCGTCCGTGCGTGCTTGCTCGCGTGCTGCTCAGGGGATGAGTCGCAGCAGCCGATATGCCCGCACTCGGCGCATCTGCGCAAATGGAACCACCACCCGCCGCCCGCCGTGCACTCGGCGCAGCCTGTGCCGCTGGGAGCCGCAGCGGGGTCGATGCCCGGGATCCGGCCGGAGTCGTGTGTCATGGCGGCTGCCTCCCTGACGAGGGCGAAACTCGCGGATCACGTCCCGTTCATCGTACGGCCGGAGGGGTCGGCCGGACAGAAACTTGTAAGGGGCTAATCGACCAGGGTCCCTATACTGCGGTTCATGCCCCCCATACCCGCCGCCGCATGACCACCACCGGCGCCTCCAGCCCCGCCCCTGCCCCCGATGCCCCCGAGCCCGACCCGGTCGCCGAGCCCGTGCCTGCCCCCGGACTCACCCCCGCGCGTCGCCGTATCCTCGCCGACCTCACACCCCTGCGCGTGTCCCCCGACTACCGGCGCCTGTGGTTCGGCAACACGGTCTCCTGGACCGGGCAGGGGATGACCACCCTGGCGATCTCGCTCCAGGTGTACGACATCACCCGCTCGACCTTCTCCGTAGGCCTGGTCGGGCTCTTCTCGCTCGTCCCACTGATCGTGTTCGGTCTGTACGGCGGTGCCGTCGCCGACACCGTCGACCGGCGCAAGCTCGGCCTGGCCAGTGCGACCGGCCTGGCCGTGTTGTCGGCGGCACTGGCCACCGCCGCGTTCGCGGGCTTCCACCGGGTCTGGTTCCTCTACGCCGTGGTCGCGCTGCAAGCGGTCTGCGCCGCGCTCAACGCGCCCGCCCGCAGCGCGATGATCCCGCGTCTGCTGCCACCGGAGCAGCTGCCGGCCGCCAACGCGCTCAGTTCCGTGACCACCACCTCCGGGATGCTGATCGGGCCGATGCTCGGTGGGCTGATCGTGGGTTACGGGGGCTACCAGACCGCGTACCTCGTGGACGCGATCGCCTTCGGGGCCGCGCTGTACGCGATGTGGCGGCTTCCGGCCATGCTGCCCGACCGCGACAGCGGAGATGACGGGAAGCGCGCCAAACGTGCCTCCGTCCTCGGCGGGCTGCGCTTCCTGGCCACCCGGCCCAATATCCGGATGACCTTCTTCTCCGACTTCTGCGCGATGATCCTGGCGCATCCGCGTGCGCTGTTCCCCGCCATCGCCGTGCTCTGGTACGGCGGCGACGCCCGAACCACCGGGCTGCTCGTAGCGGCCCCCGCCGTGGGTGCGCTGCTGGGCGGGGTGTTCTCCGGCTGGCAGGGGCGGATCAGGCGCCACGGGGTGGCGATCCTGCTCGCCGTCGCGGCCTGGGGTCTGGCCATCGCCGCGTTCGGGCTGACCCGGAACCTCTGGCTCGGGCTGTTCTTCCTCGCCCTCGCGGGCTACGCCGACACCGTGTCCATGGTGTACCGGAGCACCATGCTCCAGGCCGCCGTGCCGGACGAACTGCGCGGGCGCCTCCAGGGCGTGTTCATCGTGGTGGTGGCCGGTGGCCCCCGGCTGGGGGACTTCCTCGCCGGCTCCGTCGCCGACCTCACCTCTCCGGCCGTCGCCATCACCGGGGGCGGGCTCGCCTGTGTGCTGGCGATCGGTCTGCTGGGCCTGCGCGCCCGGGGGTT
>NZ_JBHXFA010000262.1:0-5635 GCF_042724175.1 Streptomyces sp. NPDC127084 | reverse complement strand
AGCTCTGTGAGCTGGGGTCGCCGCTCGCCGCGACCGCCAGTACGGTTGACGGTCTCACCGCGGATCCGGTCCCGGCGTGTGGCTGAGCCGGCGGGATCGGGCGCAGGGCAGGGCCGTCAGTGGGCCGTGGATCGGCTAGCGGGCCGCATAGCCGAAGCGCGCGCCGACCGACGGCAGGCCGCCTGAGCCGGGCTTATAGGTGGTGGTGGCCGCCTTCGTGCCACCGCTCACATTGGCCCACGGCAGTGCGTGTACGGCGCCCAGGGAGGGGCCGTAGGGCATGCCGATGTACAGGTGGGTGCCGGTGAAGTGGATGCTGCGGCCCACGTACTGGTTGGCAGCGGGGGTGCCGGGCAGGCCCGGGGCGTTGCCCGCCTCGATCCAGACCTCGGAGTCACCGGCGGTACCGAGCAGTGGGAACGTCTCGACCGCGCCCGCCTTGGTGGCCGTGCCGACGGCTTCTCCGGGCACGCCGACCGCGACGCGCAGGTTGGCTGCGGAGCTCACGGCACGGGGTGCGGTGTTGATCGCCGTGACCTTCTCGCCGAACCGGTCGTCGGTCTCGGCGGTTCCCGCCACGGTGTCGTCGGCGGTGCCCTGCGAGAGGGCGTCCTCCTCGGTGTACGCGCCCGCGCCGGTGACCTTGAAGGTGACGACGCGGCCCGCTTGGGCCTTCTCGGCACCGCTCCCCACGACCAGGCCCTCGCCGGGCGATCCGACGACCAGGATCGAGTCCGTGGCGGACGCGGCTCCGGACGGGCGGTACTCGACCAGGGCGAGAGAGGCGCCGAACGCGTCGCCCGTCTCGGAGGCACCGGAGACGGTGGCCAGGTCCTGGTCCAGACCGGCCAGCGGCTTGGGGTGGCCGTCGGCGTGCAGCGTGTGGGAGAAGAGCGCCACACCGCCGGCGCCCGCGATGGTGCCGATCTTCTCGTTGGGCGCACCGATGGCGATGTGGTGTGCGTCGGCCGCGATCGATGTGCCGAAGCCGTCGTTCTCCTCGGCGTTGCCGGGGACGTCGGTCTTGTCCTGGTGGATGGCGATGTTGGTGGCACCGCGGAGGTAGAAGGCGCTGCCGGTCTTCTTGACCGTGCCGAGGGCCTCGCCGGGTACGCCGATCACGAGGTACGGCTCGCCGGTGGCGGTCTGGCCCGCGGCAACGGCGTGGCCCATGCGGTCGCCCGCCTCGGAGTCGGATGCGGCGATGCTCCCCGCGCCGGCACCCTGCTCCAGGTGGGTGGCCTTCTGCGTGCCCGTGCCGAGGCCACCGGGCGCGCCGTACAGCACGTCGACGAAGCCGGCGTCGGTGGCGCTGCCGACGTCTTCGGAGGGAGTGCCGACGGCGAGGTCGGTGTAGCCGTCCTCGTTGTAGTCGACGGTGTCGATGCTCTCGCCGAACCAGTCGTCGGTCTCGGCGCCGCCGGCGACCCAGTCGAGGTCCTGGTTGACTTCGGCGGTGCCCTTGCCGCCGCCGTACACGATACGGACGACGCCGGCACCGGTCGTGGTGCCCACGGCGGCCTTGGGGTCGCTGATGGCGAGGTCCGCGACGCCGTCACCGTTGAAGTCGGTGATGCGCACAGCACCGGTCTTGGAGCTCACCCACGAAGCCAGGTCGTCGACGCGCGAGATGACGCCGTCGGTGCTGGTCTGGGCGGCGTCGGTGCCGTAGCAACCGCCCTGGTATGACTGGCTGCTGAGGCCAGCGAGGGCGGTGCCGCGGATCACCGGCCCGCCGGCGTCGCCGGAGCAGGCGGCCGCGCCGTCCTTGCCGGTGACGGTGGCACCGGTGGTGGTGGCGGAGTTCACCGTGTAGGTGCCGGTGTGCAGGTTGAGCGGGGCCCACTCGGTCTTGGTGCGGCCGTATCCGGCGAACTTCAGCTCCTCGCCCGCGACCGGCGCCGAGGTGGCGAGCGGGATGGGGGCGATGTTGGTCACGGGGCGGTTCAGACGGGCCAGGACAACATCGCGGTCGCTGCGCGGTACGAGCTCGACGACCCGGCGCTCGGCGCCCTGGGTGCCGCTCAGGTCGGCGCGTCCGATGATGGCGGTCGTCTTCGTCTTCGGGGCACCCGGGGGCACGGTGAGGCTCACAGCCGGGTCCTCGGCGAAGCAACTGGCCGCAGTCAGCAGCCACTCGGTGTCCACGAGAACGGCGGCGCAGCCGCGGTCGTGCTCGCCGATGATGACCTGGGCGGCGTAGGCGTAGGTGGTGTCCGAGCCGGCGACCGGAGTACCGGTGACAGCGGAGGCGGGCACCGCGCACAGCGCGAGCGACCCGGCGGCGAGGACTGTACCGAGCATGGCCGGGCGGAGACGTCTGGGGGAATGCATGGGGGTGGCTACCTCAATCACAGAGCTACTTGGTGGTTCGGATCTCGACCAGGACGTGCTCGCGGCCGTCGACGGACTCGCCGACTCCCTCCCAGGTCTCCGCGGGGATGTCGTACTCGACGCGCTCGTCCTCGGCGGTCATTTCGAGGTGGGTGTTGCTGGAATCGTCGGTCCGCACCCCGTGCACCGAGTTGAGCTCCAGAGTCAGGAAGCCCTCCTCACCGGTGACTTTGAAGCACACGTCCGCCCGATCGCGGGCGAGGAACTTCAGGAGGTTCTTCTCACTCGCGCAGTCGGCGAGCACGATGCGGCCGTCGCCGCGCTTGAGGAGGATGCCCTGTTCGGCCAGGATCTCGTCGGCCTTCGGGTAGTTGTAGTCCTCGACGGCGTATCCGGGCGTCGCGTCGGCGACAGTTCCGATGGCGGCATTGGAGGGCTGGCCCCCGGCCATCACGGCCCATGCCAGGGCGCCGGCGGCGGTCGCGGTGCCAAGAACGCGTGCCAATGTGCTGCGTGGCTTCATCACAGTCCTAGAAGTCGACAGTCGGCAGGAGCCGACCGGAGAAACTCTCCACCGCCCCCTGCGGTTCAAGTTCCTTAATGGAAGCGGGGGTTGGTGGGCGAGTCCAATTCAGAAATCGGGCAGAAGTCGGGCAACCCCGGGGTGGCTGTCGTGATGTGCGTCACCCGTGGAAATGGTTGTAGTGATCTTGATAAAGAATCGGTACGCGATCCGTCGGAGACTCGCTCGGCGGACGGTCGCGCGCCCGGACCCGGAAGGGCGGCAGCCGGGCTGCGGAAAGGTATGTTCCGTCAGCCCGGCGGCCGCCGTCGGACGTAGTGCGGTACGCAGGATCTACGGTGCGGTCGTCTTGGTGAGTTCCAGGGACGGCGGCCCATCCGGATCGGGACGGAACTCAACCGCTTCCCGGCCGCTCGGGTAGAGCTGGATGCCGGAAATCTTGCCGAGTCCACCGTCATCAACCGTCAGGTAGATGAAGTCGCTGGACGCCTGGCTGTCGTGAAACTCCCAGCGGCCACCGAAGTCGGCAGGGTCTGAGGATCCGTCTGCCGACACGTCGGTGGCGGAGAACGTCCCGTCGGAATCGAGCAGGAGCTCGCCGCCGGTCTTGTCGTTGCGGTACACGCCGGGCAGCTCCTCGGTGGCAACCGAGCCCGTACACCCCGAGTTGAGTACAGCGGAAGCGGCCAGGGCGGCGACGAGCCACCGCCCACTCGTCCTCTTGCGCATCACGGCCCCAGCGTAACGTTGAACTCGATCACCTGGGTCTTGGGTGACATAGGCCCGGAGTCGCCCACGACCTTGTCGACGAGCGAACCGACGGTGTTGCTCCACCAGTCCGTGTACCCGATGACCGGCGGGTGCGTCGCGGACTCGATGTCCGATTCGTTGAACGCGGTGTACCGCCACACCACGGAGCCGTCCGCGTTCTTGCGGATGGGAGTCATCCGGACGTTGTGCGAGCCCAGGAACGTGTACGCCAGGTTTCCGGTGAGCCCGGCCGTGGAGAGCGTCCCGTAGTCCTCGAGGTACTTCCCGGCACCGTCGAAGCCGCCGAGCTGGTAGTCGTACAGGTAGGTGTGCCCCAGCTCGAAGTTCCCGGACTGCGTGCGGGAGGCGAAGAAGGCGATGACCTCCTTCGTGAACTTGTGGTCACGGTAGAGACCGGTGAACTCGTCGTCCGGCCCGAAGCACTGCGACTGGGGACCCTTTCCGGTGAGCCAACTCCAGCCCAACTCCCATGGGTTGGTGCTGTTGCCCGATTCGATGGGGTCGCCGAACGGTGTCAGGCAGCTCTCGGCGCCTTCCGGAAGGCCGTTCTCCCCCGGATTGATGGGAACGGTCGCGTTGTCCAGCGCGTTCTGGATCGCCTCGCGCATCGCGGCCTGGATGACAAGGACCATGGCCTCGAACGCGGCTTGGGCCGCCGCGTTGGCGTCCTTGCCCGCTTCGAGTGACGCCTTGCGGGCAGCCGTCGCCGAGGCGGCGGCGTCCGCGGCGTAGGACGCGGCGACACCGGCGGACTGCACGGCCCGTGTCGCAGCGTGCCGCGCCACGCTGCTCGCCTTGCGGGCCGCGGCGGCCGCCTGACGTGCGGTCTCGGCGGACCGCGCGGCGTCGGCCGCGGACCCTTCGGCGGCCTCGGCGTTCTTGCGTGCTTCATCGGCGGACAGCTTGGCGTCGGCCGCGTAGCCCTTGGCGCGGTCGGACCACTCGATCGCCTTTTCGGCGGCGTTGCGTGCGAGGGCTGCCGCCTCGGATGCCTTTGCCGCGTCCTCCTGTGCTTCCTGCGCGACCTTGGCCGCGCCCGCGATAGCCGCACGGATCGCGCTGATGTGCGTGGCGTGATCGTGATCGAGCCGCGCGAACTCGTGCTGCGTGGTCCCGATGAACTGGCGCAGCATGTGTGTGTCGCCCTCGAGCGCGATCTTGGCGGCCGCCTGGACGTAGGGGCCTCCGTTCGCCAGGAGGGTGGTGGCTTTCACGCGGTCGTCCTCGCGGACAGCTGCGGCGCGTTCGACGTGCAGGAAGGTGTGCAGGGCCTCGGCGGTGCCCTCTTCCAGCGCGGCCTCAGCCCCGCGTCGCACCGCGGGACCGGTGTGGTCGTCGGCCAGGAGCGTGGTCACCTCGACCCGGTTGTCTTCCTTGGCCGCCTCGATCGCCCCGCTCTCGAGGAAGGTCTTGATCTTCGCGGCGTCCTCGGTCTTCAGCGCCGCCGCGGCAGCCGTGGCCACGTCCTTCGTGGAAATCGCGGCGGTCGCCGCGACGTTCTCGAGGTTGTCCTGCCGCAGAGCGATGACGCGGTCCGTCTCGACCCAGTGGACGACGTCCTCGTCCGAACCGGCCAGCGCGTACTCCGCGGCCCCCCGGGTCCAGGTGCCCGACCGCTCGATGAGCTGGACCGCTGCCTTACGCCCCGTCGCCGCAGCCTCCGCGGTCCTTCCGTCCCGCAGCGCCGACTCGGCGGAGCTGATGAGCGACAGCAGCTCTTGGGACAGGCGTGCTTCCTGCGTCCGCTCCCGGTTGAACCGTTCGAGCTGATCCGTCTCCGCGCTCGCCTCGAGCCGCGCCCGCTCGATGGCCTCGTCGGTCTCCTCGACCAGCCTGGCGATCTCGGCCTCACGAGCGGTCTGCTCGACCTTACGTGCCTTGTCGACGGCATCGGCGGCCTTGTTCGCGGCTTCGACGGCAGCGTTGGCGGCGGCCGTCGACCGGTTGGCCTGGTCGACCTCCTGTCCCGAGAAATTAGCAGCGTACTCAGCGTCGGCGGGCGCCAGT
>NZ_JBHXFA010000261.1:0-5683 GCF_042724175.1 Streptomyces sp. NPDC127084 | reverse complement strand
GCCGGGTCGACCCGGCCGCGCTGCCCGCTTACGTCCCTGTCACTCCCCGGTGGACCCGGTGGACGGGGAGCTCTTCTTCCCGGCCGGCTTGCGGGCCGGAGCCTTGCGGGGAGCCGGGGCGGAGGCCTTCGGCTGCGCCTCAGCCGCGGGCTTCGCCTCGGGCGCGGACTTCACCGAGGTGCCGTTCGCCTTGGGCTCGGAGCCCGTGGACTCGTCGTTCTTCCGCGTGTCGCCTTTGGGCTCGACCGCGATGGCGATCTCGGCGATCTCCTCGGCGGCCTCACCGCGCCAGGACTTCACCGCCTGCTCGCCGTGCTCGGCGACCTTCTCGTACGTCTCGCGCGCCCGTACCGCGTACTCGGCAGCCACCCCCACACCGCGCAGCGCAAGGTCCTGGGCGGACTCGCCGAGCTTCCGCAGATCGGTGTCGAGGCTCCCGATCACCTCGGTGACCTTGGCCTGAACGGTGGCCTGGGCCTCCTTCGCCTGTGCGGTCACCCTCGCCTGCACCGCTTTCGGGTCGGCCTCCCGCATCGCATCGAACTTCGCGGGCGCCTCGGCCCGCAGCTGCTCGATCAGCCCGGGCACCTTCTTGACCTGCTGCACCGCGAGATCGGCGGTGCCGGCCGCGAAGTAGAGAGGAGTCGGGTCGGTGAACGTCTTACGCAGGTCATCAGCGATGGCCATGACTGGGGTCCTCCCGGATCACAATGTCGGAGTTGTCAGACTGCGTGCTGTCCATCGACACCGCCCCGTACGGCCTCGTCGAGGCCGTCACCGGTAGTTTCGGCGGTGTCCTTATCCCTATCGGCGTCGAAGCCGTTCTCCTTGCGGAACGAGTCGTAGATCTGGAGCAGCACCTGCTTCTGCCGCTCGTTGATCGACGGGTCGGCGAGGACGACGGCCCTTGTCTCCAGCTCGTCCGGCTCCCGTTCCTCCAGGATTCCGGCCCGTACGTACAGCGTCTCGGCCGAGATCCGCAGCGCCTTGGCGACCTGCTGCAACACCTCCGCGCTGGGCTTGCGCAGCCCGCGCTCGATCTGGCTGAGGTACGGATTCGACACCCCGGCGGCCTCCGCGAGCTGCCGCAGTGACAGCTGCGCGGTGCGCCGCTGCTCGCGGAGGTACTCGCCGAGATTGCCGACGTTGAGTGATGCCATACCCCTGATACTGCGACATCATCGCTAACTTTTGCAAGCGGCTGCTTGCAAAAGTGTCCGCCTGCTCGTGCTCACGAGGCTGGTACGAGGTGGTGACGTGTCTCGCTGAAGGTGAGCCAGTCTCGGTCTATCTGAACCATCTGGTCGCTCGTCTCAGTCAACCTTGACCATCTGTCGATCCGTCTCGCTCCTCCTGACCACTGCCGCACCGGGGTCCCTACGGCCTTCTTATCGGGTGGGTGCCGAGCGGGGGTGGCTGGTGGCTGAGGAGGACATCTGGCTGGAGTACGTAGACGCCCGCGGCGAGCCGCACGGCGGGCCGCTTGAGGTGATGTGGCCGACCCGTTTCGAGGCAGCCGGGCAGGTACGCGGGTTCCCTTCGTACCGGGGGCAGCGGAACTTCGCGGGCTGGTACTGGGCTGCTACAGGTGGCGACCTGGTCGGCTATGAGTCGTGGGGGGAGCTCGGGCACCTGATGAGGCTGGACGCCGATCCGGATGTGGGGGCGGTGGCCTCGCAGCCGTTCCGGCTGTCGTGGCGGTACGGCGACCGGGCCCGGCGGACCCGCCATACGCCGGACTACTTCGTACGCCGTCGGGACGGCACCGCTGTGGTGCTGGACGTACGTCCGGACGATCGGATCAAACCAGACGACGCGGCGAAGTTCGCGGCCACGGCCGCGGCCTGCGCCCAGGTTGGCTGGGGCTTCGAGCGGGTCGGGATACTCGATCCTGTGCTGGCGGCGAATCTGCGCTGGCTATCGGGCTACCTGCACCCGCGGGTGCGGCGCGAGCCGGTCGCCGATGCCCTGCAAGCAGTGTTCGCAGAGCCGCAGGGACTGCTTGCAGGGGCCCGGGAAGTCGGGGATCCGATCGCCACGCTACCGGTGCTCAGCCCTGGGAGGGGCTACCCGAAGACGCCGCGAAAGCGGTGACCACCTGGCTGGAGGCCGGCGAGCAGATGACTTCCCTAGCGGCCGATGTCCGGGCTTTCCTCGCCAAGGAGTATCAGTGACATCCGGCATGCGCATCACCTGGACCCTGGCGGGATCTGGGTGGGTTGACTGCACCCTTGAAGATCACCGGGCGAAAGTCGAGCTCACCGCGTCCTATATCACCAGTGCGCCCGAGCAACTCCTGACCGCGGTGACCCGCCTCGTCGCGGGCGAGACGGAGAGCCGTGCCCAGTTCGAGGCCGAGCCGACCGCCTACCGGTGGATCTTCTACCGCGAAGGCGTGGACGCCTGGATCCGCGTGCTGGAACTGCGTCACGGCAGCGATCACGACAACAAGGGAACCGAGATCTGGTCCAGCCAGCTCGGCATCGACCAGCTCGCCCGCACCATGATCCGCTGCTTCGACGAGGTCGCGCAGACCTATGGCGAGAGCGGCTATCGAGGCAAGTGGGGCGAACACTTCCCCCGAACCGAACTCGAAGCCCTCAGGCGCCTCTGGGGCACTCACCAGCACCCCCAAACGACGTAGCCGGGACAACAGACTGCTGAGGTTGAGTGAGACAAGTCAGCAGGTCAACTGTCACCGTTCAGCTCGTCGGACTCCCGTACAGGCGAGGACTGCGTCGGCGTCGTCGGCGAGGAAGAGCATGAAGGCCCACGTCCGGTCCGGTGAGAAGATGCAGCCGATCCTGACCTGATCGGCTTCGAGCCGGGTGAGGATGTCGACGGTGGACGGCAGGGCGAGAGTCTCAGCACCTCGCTTGCTCGCCCGTCGGAGACGAGCCGCGTAGATGCTGGCAAGCTGCTGACTGGGAACGCGGCCGTCCCACACGACAAAGTCGCCTCCAGCAAGAAGCGCCTCCTTGGCGGCTTCGCAGGCCGTGGTCTGGTCGCCCAGCATCCCGGCGAGTTCCGCCCGGTCCATCTGTCCTCCTCCCGCCTGCTGTCCCGCTGTCCGCTCAGTCGTCGAAGCGGAGGCCGGGCCGGGTCCAGAGTGTGAGGTCACTGCTGGTGGCGACCGCCAGGGTCTGGCCGGAGGGAGAGAACCCGGCTGCGCGAAGGTCTGAGTACTCGGAGTGGAAGACGTGCCACCACGTCCCTCCCGCCGGGCCTTTGTGGGACCCGCCGTCGGCGGAGAGGATGACGCGGTCGTGGGGCCACTCGGGGCTGACGACGTCCAGGGTCCAGCCGTCCGGCGTGGTGCTGTGCAGGCCGCCGCCGAAGAGTCCGGCTACGCGTACCGGGACGCCCGCGATCGGGCCGAGCCCAGGGCAGGTGAGGTCCGGGTGGGCGTCGGGGGTACTCGTTTCCGGGTCAGGGTCCCGGTCGCGGGCGATCTTCTCGCCGGTGACCCCGTCGAAGAGTCCATGGCCGTCGCTGGACACGACCATGATGAGGTCGTGTCCGCTGTCGGGATGGACGGCGAATCCAACACCGAGAAGGCCCCCGATGGGAGTCCTGCGGTCCATCACCGGCTGCCACGGCTCGGGAGCCGGCATGACGGTGGCGGCGAGATAGCGCTCGCGCAGCTTCTGCTGGTACTCAGTGATCAAGTCGTCTCCTCGGTGCGATCCGCGCCGAGGGTCTCTCGCGCAGCGGCCCACGTCGACTCGAATTCTTGGCGGGTCATCTCGGCAGCGCCGTCCGCTTCTTGCCACCCGCGCAGGGCACCTTCCGCGAGGACGCCGTACTGCCGCTCGTAGGCGGCCATGGCCCCGAGGTCGCCACAGTCACGGATCTCGATGACCTCCGCCAGCGAAGCTGCGGTCACGGGCTGGCGCTGAGGTCCTTGCAGGTCGACCTGGCGCAGGGCCCATTCCTCGCCGTCGAGCTCGAAGTACGACCAGACATCGCTCTCGCCGTCGTAAGCGCGGATCCACAGCATCACGCTCACATGATCTCTCGGTGAGGAGAAGGCGCGTTCGGCGACGCCCACGGGCCGACCGCTTCCCGTTGATGCGCCTGCCACGCTGTCCGGCTCGTTAAGCGAACGATCACAGAGGAAACATCACGCTCAGTCTCGGCAGCTTGCGTGCTGCCTCGTCCTCGCGTCGCACGTCCCACCGCTGACCGAGCGGCCCCGAGCTGCCCTCTCCATCGCCTTGTTCGGCCTCGACATCCTCGTAAAACGCCTCGCTGCAGTCGTCACCGACACCGGTCAGGCTCCCGTACGCCTCCATCGCGACATAGTCGAGAGACTCCCACTCGGGCCAGTCGTCGTTCCACATCTCCCGCGGGCGTCCCACCATGCACTGGACCTCCGGAACGTCGGCCAGAGAGTCCGGATCAGCCAGTGCCCTGGAGAAGGCATCACGGCCGAGCCCCACCATCCACAGGCCGAAGTAGCAGAATCCGTCATCCGAACACCAGCCACCGAAGATCCGGTCCGCTGCCGCCCACAGATCCCACGTGAACGCCTCGTGCGTCACCTCGTCCAAGCGCACCTGGAACTGCACAACCTCAGCCAGCGACCTTCGCGCCAATGCGCCACGCAGCCCCGCAGCCACGCGAGCCGCTCGTCCGGGCCCTGCGCCTGACGCCGGCACTCCTCGATGAGCTTCCAGAAGGAATCAATGTCCACAGCGGCACTGTGCCAGGCACCTCTGACAGTGCAGGGTCGACGAACTATGTTCGAGGAGTGGAGAATTCTGAGATCATCATCGAGCTCACCTCGGATGAGGCGCTGGTCCTGTCGGACTGGCTGGAGCAGGTGCAGATGACGGACCTCAGTCGTCTCGTCGGCGATGCGGCGGTCTGGGCACCCCTTCACCGCATTGCCGGAACGCTCGACAAGTCGCTGTCGGGGATCTTTGCGGCGGACTACGCCGAACGTCTGGAGGCGGCCCGCAGCAGGCTTCGTCCAGGCCTTGGCGACAGCGCCATTGACGAGGAGGGTACGGACACATGAAGCCCCTCTCGGAGATGACTGAACGCGAGTACTTCGTCAGCGTCGGCCAACGTCCCGGCATGTTCGTCGGCAAGACCTCCTTCCACATGCTGACCGCGTTCCTGACCGGTTATGACCAGCATGCTCTCCGGCACGGTGGGCCCGGGCTCACCGGCTGGCACGACTGGCTCGTCGCCCGTCGCGGACGCGACTGCAACCACGCCTGGCCGGGCCAAATCCTCCACATCGCCCTCCCGAACGGCTGGGACGACTTGTGGAATCTTCCGCCTGAGGACGAACAGCAGGCGATCAGGGTCCTGTTCGAGCTCCTCGACGAGTTCGCTGCCGAGCGCGAAGCAGCGCAGGACTCACAGACCTCAGGTTGAGTGAGACGCCGCACCGAACAGCGTCTCACTCAAGATGAACCACTGCCGGTCAACGCCTCGTCTTGGTTCACCTCAACTGAGACGGGACAGGCCGGGCCGCGGCGGATACCGCGTCAGCGAGATCCGACTGATCCTGGGCGCCGCCGCGTAGCCGGGGCTGTCCAGGCCCCGGAGTCGCCTGCGGCGACGCTTCAGCCCGGGACGCGACCGCCTTCCCGGGCGACCGGGGGGGGGGGGGGGGGGGGCGCCGCCCCCCCAAAGCCCGCCCCCCCCGGGGTTAGCCCCCCCCGCCCCC
>NZ_JBHXFA010000260.1:0-5816 GCF_042724175.1 Streptomyces sp. NPDC127084 | reverse complement strand
CCACCGGCAGCAACGCCACCGCGTCCAACAACTCCAACGCCGAAAGCACCGACAGGTCAGCCACCAACGCATCCGCGTTCGCCGGCTCCACCGCCACCGGAACTGACACCGCGGCATCGGACACCACACCACCCGCAGTACCACCGTCCTCGAACACGTCGACACCGAACGGCTCCCCATGCGCACCACCACCCGCCGCAGCAAGCTTGCGGTCGACCAACTGCGACGCCATCCACCGCACTGTATGGCGCTTCTTCCAGTAGCTCTGGTCGGCGTCCGTCCGCGCCTTGCTCGCCTTGCCGACCGCGTCCCATGACTCAGGCTCGGGCGCAGGAGTGGGCTGTACCGCTGTCTCGCCGTCGGCGGCGCTCTCGGTCCACGTCGTCGCGCTGCTGGATGGGCTGCCGGACGAAGTGGCCGCGGTTCCCGTGAGGTCCGGTCCGCTCTCCGCGTCAGCCGACTGCGCGGCGGGGGCGACCGGAAGGGATTTGCTCACCGATCCGGACACAGTGGTCAGGGGTGCCGCCGGTGCCAGGGCCGGGGTGGTCTCGGTGTCCGCCGCATTGCCGGCGACATTCTCGGCGACGGTGGTCTCGGTGGTCGTGTCCGTGGCCTGCGGCAGTCGGGGAGCACGCGGTTCGGCGCCCCAGCGACCCGGTCGTGCGGTGTCGGCGGGGGTGGAGACCGGGTCTACCCAGGTGTGCGTGCGTGTCACCGGGGTCGCGGCGGCACGCGCAGCTTCGAAGCCGGGGTTGCCGGTCAGTGCAGCGGGGGCGGTGGGGACGGTGTGCACGGTCGCGGCGGGCTGCGTGCCGGTCTCCAACGGGGCGCCGGTGTCCTGACCGGACTCCTTGTCCTGGGTCTCCGAGGTGGTGCGCTGTTCGGGCAGTCCACTGCCCTGTACGCCCTTGCCCGGCTCGGCGAGGTGGGCAGGGCTGTGCGCGCCAGGTGTCGCCCCGGACGTGGCGAGAGGCGCGGTGGGCAGCACGTCGACCGCTTCGTCGTCGGACTGCTCCGGTGACGTCTCCTGATCGGGCACGAAGGTGCGGCGCTCGTCCCCGCCCTGTGCCCCGGACGCGGTGCCGGTGCCGCGCGGCAGGGTTGTGTCCGTGTCCGCCGTGTGGCCGGTGGAGGACTGTGGCGTGCTGTCGTCGGCGTCCTCACCGAGCAGATCGCCTGAGGTGTCGGCGGTCTGGACGTCGGTGTGGTCGCTGCCGCCAGGCGCCGTACGCTGTCCGGTGGCCGGGGAGTTGGCAGCGGCGCCCGTACCGGTTCCGGTGCCCGTGCGGGGGGTGTGGGTGTCCGGAGTGGAGGTGCCCGCCGGGGAGGCCGCGGGGTTCAGGCTGCCCTCGGTGCCACCGAGGTCGGCCACGGTGTCGTCGACGGACCAGTCGGTGGCGTCGTCGAAGCCGGTGCGGGAGCCGGAGTTGCCGAAGCCCTTGGCGGTGGCGGGCGAGGACACCGCCGCCGGATCGGTGCCGAGGGGCACGTGCGAGGAAGTCGACGCGTAGGTGGTGTCAGAGGCGATCGAGGCGGTATCCGAGTCGAACAGCGATTCGTTGTCGAGGGACGACACGTCCGAGGCGCTGTCGAAGTTGTCGACCGTGGTGTCCAACGACGTCGAGAACGGGAGGGACGTGTGGGTGGGCACCGGAGTGGTGGGGACGTTCACCGCCGTCACCGGTGCAGGCACCGGCGTGGCGATCGGCGTGGCGGGGGTCTTCGTCGGGATCTCGGTGGTGACCGTCGGAATCGGCGACGGCACCGTCACCGTCACCGGGGCGGCGGACGTGGTCGGCAGGGTGGACGTCTTCCCACCGCTGTTGCCGCTGCTGCCGCTGTCACCGGGCGGCGTGGAGCTGTCGTTGATGCCGTTGAACCCGGTGGTGGTCGCGAACTTGTGCACCTTGAGGCCGCCCTGGGCCAGCGCGTCACCGGCGATCACGGTGATCACCGAGCTGGTGCCTGCCCCGACGAGGGTCTCCCACTTGAAGTCCCACTCGCCCTCGAAGGCGCCCTGGACGAGGTACTCAGCGACCGATTCGCTCACCGCGCTGGAGACGAACACCCCGGTCAGTCCGGCGCCGCCGTTCAGCCCCTTGGTCCAATTGGGGTGCTTCTTGGCGAACTTGTCGAAGCTGTCGAAGTTCTTCATCCAGTTCTTCAGCCACTTGCCGCCGCCGTGGAAGATCGACTGGAACAGGCCGGTCAGCGCGCCGGCGGCGGCCGACTTGCCGACGTCACGCCAGTCGATGCTGTCGGGCTTGCGGTCGTCCGGGTTCAGTGCCATCTGGGCGAGCTGCACGGCGAGGCTCTGCAGTGCCTCCTCGAACGCCTCGGTGAGCACCGCGGTGAAGGGTGCCAGTTGCACCAGGCGTTGGACGATGATGAACACGGCCAGCCTGCTGCGTGCCTTGGCCAGCGCCATCTGGGAGATGGACGTACCGCCGGTGATCGCGGCCAGCGCGGCCAGCAGGGCCAGCTCGATGAGGAGCATGACGATCTCGGCGATGATCTCCCACTTCGCCGCCTGGATCTTGATCGAGTGGTCGACCTGGCCCTGGGCGATCTCGTCGAGCTGGTCGAGCATCTCGTCGAGGTGGTTGACACCGCCGTCGTCCACCAGCAGCGACAGGCCCCGGACGTACGCGTCACCGACGTCGTCGGGCAAGGAGGTGGAGGCGTCGGCGATGGAGCGCTGCATCTCATCGCGGAGATAGCGGAGAGCACGGCGGAAAGTCAGGTAGAGCTCCTTGCTGTAGTAAGCAAGATTCTCCCTGGCCTGCAACGGCATTTCGCCGATGATTATCCAGAGCATCTTCCTGACGTCCTCAGGAAAGACGATCTCCCGCATGTAAAGCTCCGCTCACCCTCAACTGTTCGGTCGTGCCCCCACCTCCTCGCGTCAGCGGCGCCCGCCGGTGTCGCCGTCGATGGCCTCTTCGGTCCGCCTCTGGTGCTCGCGGATCCGCTCCGTGGAGTCGGCGGCGTTCTTTTCGATGCCCTCCAGGTTCGAGAGAGTCGCGGAGACCAGGCCGTCGAGTGCTTCGAAGAGTGTCCTGCTGGTGCCCATGCAGTACTCGTTGTTGCGGTCGTAGACGGGACGGACCTTCTCGGCGAAGTCGTCCGTCCAGCCGGGCCACTCCGTGTAGTGCCGTTCGTTGGAGTCGAAGTCCTCGCCCAGCTTGCGGGCGAGTTCGGGCAGCCGCTTCATCCGCGCGATGCTCGCCCTCAGCGCCTGGGTGTTCGCCTCGTATACGCCGCTCATGCTCGGCCCCTTCCTCGGTTGTGTGCGTCGTCCCCGTCTTCGTGGATCTCGTCGCGCAGCCGGTTGCCTGCGCGTCTGCCGTGCCCGCTGCCGGCTTCGCCGCTGAGCGCGGACCCGAAGATGCGGTCCCAGTCGATGTCCACTCCGCGCAGCTCCGGAAGGTCGGCGCTGGGCGCGGTCAGCGGTCCGAAGGTGTCCATCACCTCCCGGGCCATCTGCGCGCGGCCCCGTCCCACCGCCTCCATCACGGACTGGGCGAGTTGGCTGGCATTCATCGCGCGGTACTTGTTGTCCAGGAACTTCAGTCCGGTCAGCTCGCCACCGGCACCGACCGTCACCTCGACGGCCCGGTCCCGGGAGCGGACGGTCGCGGAGGCTCCAGCCAGCCGCTCCTCGGCCTGCGCCACAGCTGCCTGCACGGACTCCAGCTCCGCCATCGCCTTGGCGATGCGCTTCTCGATCGGTTCTGTCACGAGTGGCTACTCCTCGGCTGCGCTGCGGTGTTCATCGGCCGATGACGGCGGGTGCGCCGCCCTCGTCGGTGCCCCATACGTCGTCTTCTTCCTCCGCCCATACCTCACGGGCGCGGTCCCCGCTCTGCGTCTGCGTCTGGCCGCCGGGCGCACCGGCACCGCCCATGGGGAGGAACGGGCTGGCGCCGGTGGTGCTGGAGGCACGGGGTGCGGACACCCGTACGTTGTTCTCATCCTGGACGGGTCGGGCGCCGGGGCCGCCGCGGCGTCCACCGCGGCTGTTCAGCGGCTGCCCGTCGTCTACTACGTTGCGGACCCGCTCGGTCTGTGCCTGGTTTCCGCCGCCCGCACCGCCCATGCCCCCCATAGGCATACCGCCCATCGGCATGCCTCCCATGCCGCCGCCCATGCCGAGGCCGCCGGGCAGCGAGCCGGTGTTCAGCGGGGTGCCACGGTCGCCCACGGACACCCCGGCATGGGGGGCACCTGACGTGGCGTACGGCGACTCGTAGGGGGACTCGTCGTACAGCTCCTCCTCATAGGGGCCGTAGTCGTAGCCGGACGAGGCGCCGGGTAGCGAGCCGAGCGAGCTGCCACCGGAGTGGAATCCGGGCGCGGTGGGCAGCCCTCCCGGGGAGCCGTTGAGGTCGCCCGAGGAGACGGTGCCGTCCGGGAGGGTGGTCGTACCGATGCCGGTGCGCGGGTCGACCTTGGTGACCGTGCCGTCGGGGTGCTCGGTGACGATGTTCCCGTCGGGCTCAAGGCGGGTGACGCTGCCGTCGGGGTTGGGGAACAGGTCACCGACGTTGAGCGGGCCGGTCTCGACGGTGCCGTCGGGATGGGTGACGGTCGCCGTGTGCAGGTCGGGGTCGATGCGTACGGAGCTGCCGTCGGGGAACTGGGTGACCAGTCGGTTGTTGTCGTCGAGGGTGGTGTGGCTGCCGCCCGGGTTGGTCAGCACGTCGTCGGAGAAGGGGTTCGCGTCAACCCTGTCGGGCCACTGCGAGTTGAGGTCGCCGACGTTGAGGTCACCGGAGCCGACGACACTCCCGTCCGGGAGATCGAGACCGCCCCGGTTGAGCAGGCCCTCCGTGCTGCCCTGAGCCTGCTGCCAGGCTTCCTCCTGACGCTTCTGGGCTTTCTCCTGCTCGGCCTTGGCTTCGGCTTCCTTGGCTTCCTGCTCGGCCTTGGCCTCAGCTTCCTTCTGCTCCGCCTTGGCCTCCGCAGCGGCCTGCTCCTCCTTGGCTTCCGCCTCCTTGGCTTCCTGCTCGGCCTTGGCTTCAGCTTCCTTCTGCTCCGCCTTCGCCTCCGCAGCGGCCTGCTTCTGCTCGGCCTCCGCCTCCTTGGCCGCCTGCTCCGCCTTGGCTTCCGCCTCCTTGGCCTCCTGCTCCGCCTTGGCCTCGGCTTCCTTCTGCTCCGCCTTCGCCTCCGCGGCAGCCTGCTCCTCCTTGGCTTCCGCCTCCTTGGCCGCCTGCTCCGCCTTGGCCTCGGCCTCCTTCAGCGCGGCCGCCGCCTCGGCTTCCTCCTGCTTCTTCTCCTGCGCCTTGCGGGCGGATTCCTGGTCGGCACGCGACTGGTTGAACTGGCTTACCTGCAATTGCTCCGCGCGCGCCTGGGCCTGCTTGGCTTCGGCCTCCTTGGCCTGCTGCTCGGCTTTGGCCTCGGCTTCCTTCTGCTCCGCCTTGGCCTCCGCAGCGGCCTGCTTCTGCTCGGCTTCCGCCTCCTTTGCCGCCTGCTCCGCCTTGGCCTCGGCTTCCTTCTGCTCCGCCTTGGCCTCCGCGGCAGCCTGCTTCTGCTCGGCCTCCGCCTCCTTTGCCGCCTGCTCCGCCTTGGCTTCCGCCTCCTTGGCCTCCTGCTCCGCCTTGGCCTTCGCCTCCTTGGCCTCCTGCTCCGCCTTGGCCTTCGCTTCCTTGGCCTCCTGCTCGGCCTTGGCCTTCGCCGCCTCCTCCTTGGCCTTCGCGGCCTCTTCCTTCTGCCACGCCATGAAGTCGTCGCTCTTCTTCTGGGCGGCCGCGGCGGCCGCCGCGGCGGCGTCCGCCGCGATGGCGGTCTTGTCCTCCGGGTAGGAGCTGTCT
>NZ_JBHXFA010000259.1:0-5878 GCF_042724175.1 Streptomyces sp. NPDC127084 | reverse complement strand
TCGGTTGGCGGACACCGGCCGAGGTCTTCGAGGAACAGCTACGCTCGCTACAACAGCCCAGTGTTGCAACGACTGGTTGAACTCGCCGAATACACATCGTTCGCGCTCGCCGAGGTATGCCGCCGCCACGGCATCCGCCGAAGCATGGGCCGGGTCGGCTCGAGCTACGACAACGCCCTCGCCGAGTCGTTCTTCCAGGGCCTCAAGCGCGAATTGCTCCACGGCAGGCGCTGGACCTCGAAGGCACAGACTCGACTCGAGCTGTTCCGCTGGCTGCCGTACTACAACAGGCGCCGTCGGCATTCCGCCCTCGGCTACCTCACACCCGCCGAGTTCGAACAACAACTGATCACGTCACATACTCTGTCACTCGCCGCATGAAGCCCAGTGTCCACTCCCGGGGATCAACCTCATGAGGGAGCGGCCCCCTGGTCGTTGTCTTGTTGCCGTTGGTCGAGGAGAGCGCATGCGGGGAGGAGACTCAGCGATTGAGGTCGAAGATACGTACGCCGTGCCCGTCGTAGAGGTCTGGGGCGACAGTGGCGACGAGCGCGTCGGTGTCCCATAGCGGCAGGGTGTTGGCCGCGTGGATTGCCGAGGCCGCTCCCAGTGGGGTGCCGTCTCGGTGGAGTTGCGCGACGGCGAGGGTTGCCGGGTAGTCGAGGTCGATGGTGTGGAGGACTTCGAGTTGTCCGATGTGCTCGGCGATTCCGGGGTTCTCGAGGTCGGCCTGGAGTACGGACAGCACCGGTACCCACAGTCGCACCTCGGGTTCGAGGGTGGCGCGGTGGATGAGGGCGGATACCTGCCGGTTACCGGACAGGGCAAGCAGAGCGGCTGTGTCCAGGACGAGGTGGTGCTGGATCACGCAGCATCGTCCCGTGCTGGCCGCGTGAATGCCTCACGTAGGCGGCGACCCATAGCCGCGCTCTCCTCGTCCGTGACCTCTGTGGCGAAATGCTCCGCAAGATAGGCGCGCGTGGCCTCCGCGCGCTCGCGTCGCTCTTCCATCGTGAGGCTCGACTCCGCGAACTCCTGGACCAAGGAGCGGATGGAAGTGCCGCGAGACTCGGCAAGGACTGCTAGGCGGTCCCGCACTTCGGCAGGAACCCGGATCATCGCATCAGCCATGAACGACAGTATACATCAGTGTATACGCATGGAAGGGGTGCTGGCCCTGTTCGACAAGACGGCGCGGGTCGAGATCACCACTCGTCGCTCCCGCGCCTCTGCCTGCGGGCACTCCGAAGGCGTCGCGATCCACTTGCCTCGCCGTCGCGGCGTTCGCAAAGACGCTACGAGGCTCCAAATTGGAGCCCCCTCCAAGAAGCCGACGGCTGCGTCATCGCCCCAGCTCGCGCCCGGCCATCAAGGACCGACGGGACTGAAGTGACGGGGATCTCGGGTTACAGAAACGGCGATAGGCTCGCATGCTGGTCGGCCGGAAGGAGTGACAACAGTGGGCGTCTACGTGGCGAGCATCGAGCAGGGGGAGGACGGCCGGTGGACCGCCGCGGCCGGCGGGCTGACCGGCACCGGCGACGGTTACACCGACGCCCGCGACGCTCTCGCGGACGCACTGTTCGACCGCGACGGCCAGGAGCCGCAGATCCGCCGGGACCGCACGGAGGTGCCGATTCCCGGACGCGAGGAGCGCACGCCGGAACGGCTGATGAAGCTGGTGGCCACCGAGGTTCCCGATCACGTCGAGAAGGCCGCCAGCTCCCTGGCGGAGGCGAGGGAGCGCGACGCGCGCGAGGGGAGTACATCAGCCGTGACGGCGTGGTGCGTCCACACCGCGGGGATCATCGTCATCGCACGGGCAAGGCCGGTGGAGAGGCGTAGGGAGCCGTCGTTCGTACCTTGGATCAAGCCCGACCCGCGGGCCGGTGGCGATCCGTTTCTGGCCTGCTGGACCCCTCAAGAATTGGATGAGCTGGAGCAACGGAGCAAGACCGGCAGCGTCCTCAGGGCCGAGGACGTGCCGCGCAGCGTGCTGGGCATCCTGGAGGCTCTCGATACGCACTGGCGGGCGCAGGCCTGGCAGGAGATGACCCGGGCGTGCCACGGGCCGAATCTGGATCGAGCCATGGCGCGCTGGTGGCACGTCGCGATGGTCGCGGGCACCGCGGAGCAGGAGCGCACCTTCGAACAGGCCAAGAAGCGGCGGGACAAGGGCAAGCTCGGCACCCCGATGACCGACCTGCCCTCGTCCCGCGCGTTGGACGACCTCCACAGCGACCTCACCGATGAGGAAGGGGCCGCCGACCGGGCCGAGCGGAACCGCCAGCAGAAGGAAGGTGAGGCCACGCGACGGGCCCGCGAGGATGCCTGCCTCGAAGGCGCGGCGCACGCAGGAGCGGTGAACAGCCCACGCAATCCGGATCAAGACAGCGCGCCGCGCAGGCTCGCCACGCTGGGCGACGCCATCGGCGCCGTACTCACCTCCGTCCAGGCCACCGGCCCCCTGTTCGGGCTCTCCGGACTGGACGCGGCGACAGGCGGTTTGCCATCCGGTCGACTCACGCTGGTGGCGGCCGCCCCGAACGCCGGCGGGAGCCTGCTGGGACTGGCCGCCGCACGGCAAACCGCGCTCGTCGACGGTCACAAGGTCCTCTACGCGGCATCGGGCCCGAACCGCGCTGACATCCTGCGCCGGATCCTCTCGGCGGAGACCGGTGGCGACTACTCGCGCCTGAAGCAGGGCCGTCTCACCGCGCAGGAAGAGCACGTAGCCCAGCAGCTGGTCCAGGCGCCCCTGTTGATCGACGATGGCAGCGACCTGACCGCAGAAGCCATCGCCGAGACCGCTCCGCACGTCCAAGACCTGGCCCTTGTAGTCGTGGACCGGCTTCAGGCCGCCCCCAGCGCCCGCCTCCCCCTCTCAGGGGACCGCCTACCAGGCGCCTCCCAGGTGCTGGCTACCTTCGCCCGCACGCTGCACATCCCGGTCCTGGCCATTATCGACAGTGACGACCCCGCGCTCCTCGGTCTCCTCGACGCCGACGTCCTGGTCACGCTCGAACTGGCCGAGGACCACTCCAAAGTCCAGGTAACGGTCGCGGAGCGCGACTTCGGCGCGATCGGCTCGGCATACCTGCGGCCCGACTTGCTGCACGCCCGCTTCCTCGACGCTGGAACCGCCCCGGCCAACCCGGGGGGGGACGAAGGATCCGCGCGGCATCTGGGCGGTGCGGTAGAGCGCGAGCTCGCCGAAGCAGCGCTTCCCTACACATCCGGGGCCCAGCAGGGACTGCCGGCCTCCGTCACCCACATGCTGGCCGCACTGCGCACCGCACTCGCCCACAACAGCCCCGAAGCGCTTGCGGAACTCGCACCCTCCCTCGCTGAAGCAGCAGCAACGCCGCCGCCACTGCCCGACACCACCGAGGGAAAACGACTCGCCGCCGCACTCCAGGCGTACGGCTCCGCCGCGCCCACGGGGACTACCGGGCCCGCGGCTGCAGCTGTTCATGCCACTGTGGACGGTGGTCACGCAGCCGAGGCCGACGAAGCAGACGAAGCAGACGATGGGGACGGTCTGGTGCCGGGGGATGAGGAGGACGAGCCCGAGGGAGTGGTCTTCCCCGCGCTGAAGATCCTCAAGGATGCGGTCGCCCGCTCGAAGATGCACCCGATCCCGGTCATCCGAACCGAGGAACGTGACAGCGGCCCATGGCCCCTGATCAGCGAGGACATGGACGGCGAGCCTCGCTGGGTCCACCCCGACGTCACCCTCACCCGCGTTCCCCACATCAAGGCGAACGGCAAGCGCGTCCGACGCGACCAGCTCGACGTGCTGGACTCTTTCGGCGAAGGCACATTGTGCCTGATCGACCGTAACGGCAGCTACCCATCCGCCTGCTCAGCTGTTCCCCTCACCCCGAACAAGCTCCTGCACACTGGCTCCCTGAACGCATTCGACAAAACTCAGGCTGGCATCTACCTGATCGACATCCCGAAGTGGAACCGCACCGACATGCCGCACCCCCTGGGGCGGATCATCGAACGGCCTGACGAGCAGGGGCGCGTGTGGGTCACCACCCCGCACATGAAGCTGCTCGAGAAACTCGTCCGCGAAGGCCACCTCGCCGCCGCGCCGACCATCTACGACTCCTGGACCGGGAAGGCCAACGAGTCGCTCTTCAAACCCTTCTACGAGGCCACCCGCAAGGCACGGACCGAGCTCGTCCAGATCGGTGGTGACCCCTACAAGGCGTACAAGACCCGGCTGTCGATCGCGTTGCGCCTCCTATGGCCCAAGCGCGCGGAACAGCGCTCCCCGTTCTGGCGGCCCGACTGGCGCATGAGCATGGTCGCCGAGGCATCCGTCCGCCACTGGTCGGTAGCCTTCAGAGCCGTCCAGGACGGCCACAAGCTCATCGCCCTGCGCAACGTCGACGCAGCCGTCTTCTGGACGCCACGCAACACACCACCCGCCACGTACCGCATCGGGACCGGCTTCGGCGAAGTGAAGGCCAAATTCGTCCAACACGGCCAGATCATCCCCGAAGGTGACGACTGATGGCCGGCCCCACAGGCCGCGGCAGCTCCCTGGGCGCCGCCCTCAACAACCTCCTACGCTCCCAGGTCACCCCCCGCCATCGGCTCTCCTCCTACACCGCCAAGCACTGGCACGCCCAACTCAGCCAGCTCACCGCAACCCACCGCGGCTACCACACCCTGGAAGACGCCGGCCTCCACGTGACCACCAAAACCCTGATCAACTGGCTGTCCGACCCCGAGTACAACATCCGCCGCACCTACCGCGACCTCATCCACACCGCCTACGAGAACGTCGCCATCGTGCCCGCCGACCCCATCCCTGACCATGTCAAACGGGGCCAATTCGAAATCAGCGGACTCGTCAAAACCGGTGACGACGAACGTGAACGCGGCAACCGGCGAGCCGCGCCGCTGCGTATCGACGGCAGCCGGGGCGACTGGGACGAGATCGAGGAACTCTGGCTGGTTGGCGCGCTTACCGACGACGACCTGGAGGACCATTTCATCGACGACGTCATCGTGGCGGACATCGGGGAAGGCACCGACGGATGGGATTTCCCCGGTAGTGCGTACGCCGTCGAACTGAGGTGAGTTCCCGTCCTACTTTCAAGCGCGGGTCGCGTACGGTCATTCGTTTCTGAGTCCGACATGGTCGGAGAACCAGCCCACCGACCCGTAGAAGGAACTGAACATCTGCGCCCAACACCGAAACGTTTCGCCCACCACCCTCTACCAGTGGTAGCCACGTGGACAGGCCGCGTCCATCTGCATCTTTGCCGGGCTCGCCTCCGGATGCCTCCGGGAACGAGACGCAGGGGCCCCCGGTGTTGCCGGGAACGCTCTGCTCAGCCGGGTGCTGATCGGTGTCCCTCTTGCGGTTGCCAGCGTGAGCTGTGGGCCAGTACAACTCCCAGCGCCCCGCCAACCCTTCCGGCGTCAGCATGTTCGCCGGGCTGGGTGAGAAGGCCGACGAGATCTGCAATTTCATGGTGTTGCCCAACTTCGGCCCGGGCGCCTCGCTGGGGCAGATCTCTTTACGGCGTAGAGGGCAGGTGATGTTCCGGCCTTTCACACCTGGTTGATCACCTTTTGCTGACGATCGAGCCCGAGCGCGTTCTGAACCGGGGCAACTCTCAGTGCTCGTGAGAGTGTGAAAGCTGTTCAAGATGCGGTTCAGATAAGGGAGATGCAGTAGATGTGACTGCTAGGGGAGGGTGTGACACTCGAGTCATCTGGGTGCATGTACTCATCAGCGTGATCGCCTGCGAGGCAGAATCGGGAGGGGATCGCGGGTGGCCGCGATGCAGCTGACACGCACGCACCGGATACTGATCGGCGTCGTCGTTGCCGGTGCGGTGATCATCGCCGGGAT
>NZ_JBHXFA010000258.1:0-5969 GCF_042724175.1 Streptomyces sp. NPDC127084 | reverse complement strand
CGAACCCCGAACTCCTGACCGACAGCGATGCCCCCACGTCACACCATCGAGCGATGGCAAGACCGACGAAACGCCACATCCCGCACTCTCAGACCTACTACGCCGCCTGGCGCGATGAGGGAATCCTCGCCCGACTCAACCACGACCTGACCGGCCTGGCCCGCGCGAAAGAAGGCTGCAAGCCCGAACCCACCGCCTCCGTCATCGACACCCAGAGCGTCAAGACCTCCAGCAACGTGCCCCTGACCAGCCAGGGAACCGACGCCGCGAAGAAGATCGTCGGACGGAAGCGAGGTGCCCTCACCGACACGATCGGACTGATCCTCGCCGTGACCGTCGCCAGCGCGGGCCTCTCCGAGATCGCCGTAGGAATAGGTCTCCTCGACCAGGTCATGAAGACCTACCCCACCATCACCAAGAGCTGGGTCGACACCGGCTTCAAGAACGCCGTCGTCGAGCACGGCGCGAACCTGGAATGGACATCGAAGTCGTCAAGAGAAACCCCGGAGTTCGCGGCTTCCACGTGGTCCTGTCCATCTCCCGAGGCGTGGCGGGGCTTGCCGTCACCTCGGCCTCCCTGGCGGAAAGAGGCCTTGCGGCCAGGGTGCTTTGGGGGAGGGGGTATGTCGGGGCGACCGGTCACTGTCCTCTCCGCCCAGCAGTAAGAGTTCGGGAGTCCGGGTGGCCTCGGCTGCGATTGGCGGTGCCCGTTCTCCGGAGTCCCGCGCCCCGCGGGCGGCGTGCCGCCACTGCCCTCGCCGGACTATCCTGGGGGTGCGGCCAGAGCGATGGGTCAGGTCCTGTCGAGGTAGGCGACACCTCCGACAGGCTTGGCCGAAGCCTCGAAGAGGTTGTCCCATAATACGGATCCAGCGATCCCCATTATGGGATAGAATGGCTACGTGTCCTCTTCGTCGCAGCGGCCTGATCGAGCCGGCATCCAAGTCATCCGGCGTGCCGTCTGCATTCTCGAAACAGTGGGAGCCCACAACGGAAGCATGCGGCTGGCCAGTCTCGATGACGCTGTCGGCTTGGCCAAGACCACCACGCATCGCATCGTGAGCGCCCTGGCCGAGGAGCGGCTGCTGCGTATTGATGTCGACGGACGGATCTGGTTGGGCAGCGCCCTCGGCGCACTCGCCCGCGTCGCCGCGGTCGGCTTGGTGGATGAACTCAGGCCGACCCTTGTGAGCCTGCAGAGAGAGATCGACGAAACCGTCGATCTCTCTGTCCTCGAAGGCGACGCAGTGCGTTTTGTCGACCAGGTACAAGGAACGCAGGCTCTGCGAGTGGTTTCCGCGGTCGGAGCCGCCTTCCCCCTGCACTGCACAGCCAACGGTAAAGCGTTTCTTGCGGCTCTACCGGATGAGCAAGTCGAACATCTGCTACGTCGCCATCCGTTGCAGCGCTTTACCCCCGCGACGCTCACCTCCCAGGAACAACTGCGGCGCGAGATCGAGACGATCCGTGCCTCAGGAGCGGCAATCGACCGACAGGAGCATAGCCTGGGCATTGCCGCCGTTGGGGCAGTGGTGACACGCGACGGGGCGCCCTACGCTGCGATTTCCGTTCCTGTCCCGTTCGAGCGTTTCGCCACGCACCAGGACACGCTCATCGAGCGCGTCACTGCGGCCTGCAGATCTGTATCCACCTGAGCCAGTGGGACATCTGCGACCAGCCAGTGACAGGACCCTGTCGCCGAGTCGGGGAGCTCACGGCAGGGGACGAAAGCAGAGCTGAGGTTGATCCTCGGGAGTGGACACCGGGTTTCATGCGGCGAGTGACAGCGCACGTGACGTGATCAGTTGCGGGTCGGACGCGGCTGGTGTGAGGTAGCCGAGGGCGGAGTGCCGACGGCGCTTGTTGTAGTACGACAGCCAGCGGAGCAGCTCGAGCCGTGTTTGCGCCTTCAAGGTCCAGCGCCTCCCGTGAAGCAACTCGCGCTTGAGTCCCTGGAAGAACGACTCGGCAAGGGCATTGTCGTAGCTCGAGCCCTTTCTGGTGACAGTGCGCCGCAGCTGGGCGACCTGCGTGGCTCCGCTGAACTCGACCCATGCCGGCACGTCAATGACCTTGATCGTCCGGGTGGCACAACGTCCGTGTCCTCGATCCGTCCTGGTGAAGGCAGGTATCGAAGCACAGGGAAGCGCCTTGAGCTGCACATGCAACGACTTCTGATTGGCCTTCACGGTCAGGATGTAGTCACCGCCGGCCCTGGTCACCAGGGTCGCTGTGTCGTGCTGAGTGTGCAGCGCGTCCATGGTGACGACCCCGCCGTCCAAGTCGAGGAGTTGAAGCAGCTCCCGGGCCGCGGGGAGCTCGTTGCTCTTCTCACCCACTGCAATCGGCCTCCCGCGTTCGCCGCACGGACAAGACCTCACCCACACGCTGCCGCGCGATCAGCCACTCCTGCCAGTCCCTCTCCGCCTCCGCGAGTTCGGCGAACACCCGGTCCGCCTCCTCCCGCAGCCCCTCCAGACGCTCTCGCGCGGCCAACTCACGCGCCTCCAGCAAACCCACGACCGACGCCATCTCCGCAACTCCACCGACAAAGAGAACCCAACGGCACCAGCCTGTCTCCCCCACCACGACATCACGCCTGACCTGCGAGAACGTGCACATCAAGTTCGGTACAACAACGGCTTCTAACAAACCACCGGTAGCTGCCCTGCCTCAGCTTGGGGACGGCGAGCTCCATGGTCCCGGCCCTCGTGTCCCACTCACGTGGGCGATAGCCGTTGCGGTGGTTGACTCTCTCGTCGCTGACCTGCCCGTATTCGGCGTTGCAGAGCATCGGCCTCCGCCGACATGAGCGCGTCGGCGAACGTCTTGACCATCGCGCGCAGCAGGTCCGGACTCGCCGCGGCAAGGTTGTTCTCGGCGAGGGCGTGCAGAGGCAGACTGTCGGGTGCGGTCATCGTGCTGATCTCCTTCAAAGACTTGGTCGTCTTGAAAGATCAGCCGGTGGCCGTTCTCATATCCGGGCCCTTACGACTTACCTCAGCCGCCATGGCCGTTCTCACCCTGAGAATTCTTACTGTCTGGATCTGGATTGTCACCGACAGTGCGCTCCAATCGAAACTGAAGTCGCCCTGACAAGCCTCAGAGAACGGCAAAGAGCACATACCCTCGCTGTGCAGGGACGGCCAAAAGGACGATTTTCCCGCCCATCATGCCTATTCACGTCATCGCCATTGCGTGTCAGTCTAGAGAGCCGATGGTCCAGCAGCTCCAGGATCGAGAGGATCCAATGGCCTGGTCATTTGAGGCGCTTCGATTCCATGACGCATCATGCTGCATGGCGCAGAGTGGTCAGTTGGCGCACCCATCCGACACGCTGTCGCGTGGGGTGCGCCGCGGTTCCTGTCTGTGGCGGTGATTACCGATGCCCGACAACATCCCTGCCGACCTCACTAGCATGGTGGGAAGGCGTGCGGAAGTAGCCCACATCAGGCAGACCTTGTCGACATCACGCCTCGTGACGATCACAGGTGTGGGGGGTGTGGGAAAGACACGCCTGGCCTTGCAGGTCGCGCGGCGATTGCGACGCGCCTTTCCGGACGGCGTGTGGCTGGTATCCCTGGCCGAACTCCGGGACCAGAGGCTGATGGACCTGACAGTAATGCAAGCAGTCGGAATGCCCACCGCTGGCGCTGAACCCAGGCTCGCGCTCATCGACTTCCTCAAATGTAAGAGGCTGCTGCTGATATTCGATAACTGTGAGCACTTGATCGATGCTAGCGCGCAGCAGGTAGCGGATCTGCTTCGAGCGTGCCCCGACATTCAGATAATGATCACGAGTCGAGAGCCACTAGGTGTAGAAGGTGAATACATATTCACAGTGTCGCCGCTCGCCATTCCCGCATCGCGCGGAAGTCGTATGTCTGAATTTGAACAGGAATCGGTCACTCTCTTTAAAGAGCGCGCGGCGGCGGTCCTTCCGGGATTTGCCCTCACTGAGAAGAATAGGGGCGCAGTGGAGGAGCTGTGTCGTAGACTCGACGGGCTTCCTCTCGCAATCGAACTGGCCGCCGTGCGCATGCGTGCTTTGTCGCCGGAGAACATTCTGGCCCGCCTCAACAGTGAGAGCGATTTGAGGTGCGGCTACCGAACTGCTCCGGTTCGACAGCAATCCTTGCGCGGAGCGATCGACTGGAGCTTCAGGCTCTGTACGGAGCAAGAGCACCTCATGTGGGCCCGGCTTTCGGTGTTCACCGGAAATTGCGACCTTGCAGCCGTCGAGTACGTATGCTCCGGAGAGGGTATCGACCGGTCTACGGCGGCCGATCTGATCGCAAGCCTGGTGGACAAGTCCATCGTCATTCGAGAAGAGGTCGACGGAGTCCCGAGGTACCGACAGCTTGAGGTGATCCGCCAGTACGGTATCGACCGTCTCAGGGAAAAGGGTGGCGAGCTTGAACTCCGTATCCGCCATCGCGACTATTATATGCAGTTCGCGAAGCAGGGTGAGCGGCAATGGTTCGGTCGTAATCAGATCGACATATTCAAGCGCCTTTGCGAAGAGCAAGCTAATATTAGGGCAGCCTTGGAATTCTGCATAACGCAAGAAGGGCAAGTTGATTTCGGCATGTACATGGCCGGCTCCCTGTGGCCCTACTGGCTGATGTGCGGCCTGCAGCGGGAAGGTCAGTACTGGTTGAACCGCGCACTCACCCATCCGCAGCGTACCGAGAGGAGTGAGCACCGTATAGTCGCCTTGTGGGGGAGGGCTTTCCTGGATGCCATGCTCGATGACATGCCTGCAGCGCTGGACGCCCTGACTACGTGTCAGCGATTGGCTTATGATATGGAAAATGAGCCATACGTTGCTCACTCCACCTACCTGTTTGGCCTGGCGCGGCTCCATGACTCGGACCCTTCATCAGGACTTGCGCTACTGCAAGAGGGACTCGAGCGAGAGAAGGCGCTGAGCCAGCTCAATCCCCATCTGCATATGGCTCAGCTCCTTGTTGGGTACGCTGCTTGTTTGACTGGAAAACCAGATCTTGCCATTGATCCACTTCAGGACTGTGAAATGGCAAGTAGGGAGCACGGGGACATCTGGCTTCTGTCCTGGGTCTATATTTTTCTCGGTCTCAGCAACGTTCTTCGAGGGGAGCCCGAGCAGGCGGAGTCCCAACTACAGGACGGCCTCAGGTTGAAGGTTCAGCTGGGCGACCTCCTTGGTGTCGCTTCCTCCATCGAGTACCTCGCATGGGTCGCGATGGATCAGGGAGATGCGGAGCGTTGCGTCAGGCTCTTGGGAGGGGGGCATGTTCTGTGGACACCTCTGGCCGCACGCCTGGGTGGTTTCCCTCCTCTCATCAGATGGCACAATGAATATGCGCAAAAAGCCCGCGAATTCCTGGGGGAACAGGACTATCTTCGTTTGCATGGCGAAGCGTCGAGGCTTGGAGTGGATGAGATTATATCCTATGCATCCGGCCGAGAAGAAGCCGCGATGCCCAAACCGGCGACTCAAGAGTCCAACGTGTTGACTCGACGCGAGCGGCAGATCGCCAAACTCCTTGCCGAAGGTCTGTCCAACAAGGATATTGCCGCCAAACTGGTCATCGCTCCCCGCACCGCCGAAGGGCATGTCGCTCATATTCTGACCAAACTAGGCTTGAACTCCCGACTGCAGGTCGCAGCATGGTTTTCAAGACAGTAGGAGAGAATCGACGGCTGAGTCCAACGGAGAAACTCGTTACCCTCTTTGTTTCGTAAGAAGCCGTTGTCGTACCGATCTTGTTGGGCGTCAGTTCGGGTGTGGTGAGATATGTCGGACGCGGAGTGGGCGGTCGTGCGGGACGCGATGCCCGTCCCGGCGTGGATGAACGGTAAGGGCGGTCAGCCGGAGGGCTACTGTCACCGGCTGAAGCTTCCCCTTGCTCTTGGACACCTGGAGACTGGGATCTTGAGGTTCCAGAGGAAGTAGCACCAGGTGGGAAGTAAGTACGCGAAGCGGT
>NZ_JBHXFA010000257.1:2830-5981 GCF_042724175.1 Streptomyces sp. NPDC127084 | reverse complement strand
TCTAACCAACCCCCCACGGGGGTCGGGAGCGGTTGGTGTTTTAACCCCCCCCCCCCCCGGGGGGGCCGCCCCCCGCGGGGCCCGGCCGGGGCCCCCCCGGGCGCGCGCCCCCCCCCCGGTCGTCGTTACTTCGCGTCGGTGTCGCCGTCGGTCTTCTTCGCGTCGTCCATGGCGGCATCCTTGGCCTCGGGCGCGGAGGGGGCGTTGTCCGCCTCGTCCTTCTTGCCCAGGTCGATCTTGCCATCCTCGGCGCCGGCATTGTCGCCAGGGGCGTCGGTGAGCGAGGAAGCGTCGTCCGGAACGATCGGCGTGTCGCTCTTCAGGGCGTCGTCCCCGTCGCCGTGCACGATCCGGTTGTACTCGTCGTCGTCGAGGACGGCCCCGATGGCGTTCTTGGCGAACATCAGGTGGACGCCCGGCGCGGCCTCGAGGAGGACCGTGTCGTCGTTGACGTCCTTGACGGTCGCGTAGAGCCCCCCGATGGTCCGCACGCCGCTACCGGGCTGCATCTGGTTGCGCATCGTCACCGCCTGCTGCTGCTTCTTCTTGGCAGAGCGGGTCATCAGGAACATGGCCCCGATGAGCACGATGAAGGGGAGGAGCATGCCGATGTTATTCACGGGACGGAGTCCTTCGCACGACCGCGGTGAGTGGCGGCCTGATCTACGGGGGTGGGCAGCCGACCGCGACAGACAGGTCGGCATCGGCGGAGTCTAAGCGAGTCCGCATCGATGGAACAACGCCCAGCATGGCACCGTGGTTCCCCACCGGGCGACCGTCCGCGCCGTCAGGCGCCGAACAGGCCCTGCTGCCCGCCGGCGCCGTGCAGCGGAGGAACAAGCCCCAGATGTGCCCATGCCGCGGGGGTGGCGACCCGTCCGCGCGGGGTGCGGGCCAGCAGTCCCTCCCGTACCAGGAAGGGTTCGGCGACCTCCTCGACCGTCTCCCGCTCCTCCCCCACCGCCACAGCCAGCGTGGACAGGCCCACCGGGCCGCCCCCGAACAGCTTGAGCAGGGCCTGTAGCACGGCGCGGTCGAGCCGGTCGAGCCCGCGGCTGTCGACCTCGTAGACCGCGAGCGCGGCGCCGGCGATCTCGCTGTTGATCCGGCCGTCGGCCTTGACCTGCGCATAGTCCCTGACCCGGCGCAGCAGCCGGTTGGCGATACGGGGCGTGCCGCGGGAGCGTCCGGCGATCTCGGCGGCGCCTTCCGTGTCGATGGACACATCGAGGAGCTGGGCGGAGCGGTGGATGACTCGCTGGAGCTCGGCCGGTTCGTAGAACTCCATATGGGCGGTGAAGCCGAAGCGATCACGCAGCGGCGGGGGAAGCAGTCCGGCCCGGGTGGTGGCGCCGACCAGGGTGAACGGCGGCAGTTCCAGGGGGATCGCGGTGGCGCCCGGGCCCTTGCCGACGATCACATCGACCCGGAAGTCCTCCATGGCCATGTAGAGCATCTCCTCGGCCGGCCGGGACATCCGGTGGATCTCGTCGAGGAACAGCACCTCGCCCTCCTGAAGGGAGGAGAGGATGGCGGCGAGATCACCCGCGTGCTGGATGGCGGGGCCGCTGGTGATCCTGATCGGGGCGCCCATCTCGGCCGCGATGATCATGGAGAGGGTGGTCTTGCCGAGCCCCGGCGCTCCGGAGAGCAGCACATGGTCGGCGGTGGCACCGCGGGCCAGCGCCGCCTTCAGCACCAGATCGAGCTGCTCCCGCACCCGCTCCTGCCCTACGAACTCGTCCAGCGACTTGGGGCGCAGGGCGGCCTCGACGGCCTGGTCCTCGCCGTCGGCGGACGCGCCGACGAGCCGTGCCTCGGCGCCTTCGTCGGTCGGCGCTGCGGTGTCGTCGTCCCAGTTCACAGTGGATCGCCTCGGGTGGGGTGTCAGCGGGTGCGGTTCAGGGTCTGGAGGGCGGCCTTGAGCAACTGGCCGATCTGCGGCGCGCCGTCCACCGCCTCCGCGAGGGGGGTGACGGCGGTGACAGCCTCGTCGGCTTCACGCGTGGCATAGCCGAGGCCGATCAGCGCGGCATGGAGCTGGTCGCTCCAGGACTGGGTGACGGGCGCTCCGACCGCGCGGGAGGCGGAGCCGATGGGCTCACCAAGCCGGTCCTTCAACTCCAACAGCAGTTTCTGGGCGCCCTTCTTGCCGATGCCCGGTACCGCGGTGAGCGCCTTCTCGTCACCCGTGGTCACCGCGCGGCGCAGGGCGTCCGGACTGTGGACGGCGAGCATCGCCTGGGCGAGGCGCGGGCCGACGCCACTGGCGGTCTGCAGCAGTTCAAAGACCTGCCGCTCGTCGTCGTCGGCGAATCCGTAGAGGGTCAGTGAGTCCTCACGCACCACCAACGAGGTGGCCAGCATGGCATCCTGACCGATCCTCAGTGCGGAAAGGGTGTTGGGCGTGCACTGCACCGCCATGCCGACGCCGCCGACCTCGAGCACGGCAGTCGTCGGGGCGAGAGCGGCAACAGGGCCCCTCACAAAGGCGATCATTCGCTGCGGCCTTTCCTTGCGTCGTGTGCGGCGACCGCCTGCTGGAGACGGTTGTGCGCGGGGGCGCGCCAGATGTGGCAGATGGCGAGCGCCAGTGCGTCCGCCGCGTCGGCCGGTTTCGGTGGCGCGTCCAGTCGCAGCAACCGTGTCACCATGGCGCCGACCTGTGCCTTGTCGGCCCGGCCACTGCCGGTGACGGCGGCCTTGACCTCACTGGGGGTGTGCAGCACGACGGGCAGTCCGCGGCGGGCCGCGCACAGCATGGCGACGGCACTGGCCTGGGCCGTGCCCATCACCGTGCGCACGTTGTGCTGGCTGAACACCCTCTCCACCGCGACCACTTCGGGCCGGTGGCTGTCCAGCCATTCCTCTATGCCGCGCTCGATGGCGACCAGGCGGTTGCCGGTGTGCGCGTCGACCGGGGTGCGCACCACACCGACGCCGATCATGGTCAGCGGACGACCCGCGACACCTTCGACAACGCCGACACCGCAGCGGGTCAGCCCTGGATCCACCCCCAGCACTCGCACACGCCACCCCCTCTCAGCCAACTGTTCGCGCAGGCTATCGGCTCGCACTGACAACGCCCCGCAACGCGACGGGGGGAGCGGGCCGGAGGCGCCCGAGCGCAGCCTGAGCCCAATGGCACCAA
>NZ_JBHXFA010000257.1:0-2821 GCF_042724175.1 Streptomyces sp. NPDC127084 | reverse complement strand
TGGCCGACGGCTGGGCCCTGGGCCGCGTGGACGCCCGCGAAAAAACCCCCCGCAAAACCCCTCCGGCCGGGGGCCCACACAAACAACACCCACCCCCCCCCCCCCCAACCGGCCCGGGCCGGCGGGCCAGGGGCCCCCCGCCCCCCCGTCGTACGAAGCGGGATCAGGCGTCGACCTTCTCCATGACGTCGTCCGAGACATCGAAGTTGGCGAAGACGTTCTGCACGTCGTCGCTGTCCTCCAGCGCGTCGATCAGCTTGAAGATCTTGCGCGCGCCCTCCTCGTCCAGCTCGACCTGCATGGTCGGGACGAAGTTGGCCTCGGCGGAGTCGTAGTCGATACCGGCCTCCTGGAGCGCGGTACGCACCGCGACCAGGTCGGTGGCCTCGCTGATGACCTCGAAGTTCTCGCCGAGGTCGTTGACCTCCTCGGCACCGGCGTCAAGCACCGCGCCGAGCACGTCGTCCTCGGTCAGCTCGCCCTTCGGCAGGACGACGACGCCCTTCCGGTTGAACAGGTACGACACCGAGCCGGGGTCGGCCATCGAGCCGCCGTTGCGGGTCATGGCGACCCGCACGTCGGACGCGGCGCGGTTGCGGTTGTCGGTGAGGCACTCGATGAGCACCGCGACACCGTTCGGGCCGTAGCCCTCGTACATGATCGTCTCGTAGTCGGCGCCGCCGGCCTCGAGCCCGGCGCCGCGCTTGACCGCGGAGTCGATGTTCTTGTTGGGCACCGACTGCTTCTTCGCCTTCTGGATGGCGTCGAAGAGCGTCGGGTTGCCCTCCCCGTCCGCACCACCGGTGCGCGCCGCGACCTCGATGTTCTTGATCAGCTTCGCGAAGAGCTTGCCGCGCTTGGCGTCGATCACGGCCTTCTTGTGCTTCGTCGTGGCCCATTTAGAGTGGCCGGACATCTGCCTGTCTCCTTCGCGTAACCAATCCCTGCTGTGTCCGTCTGTGATCCTACCGGGACCAGGTCACCGCGCGGAGCGCACCATGTCGACAAACAGGGCGTGGACCCGGTGGTCACCGGTAAGTTCCGGATGGAACGAGGTGGCCAGCGCGTTTCCCTGCCGTACGGCGACGATATGGCCGCCGTGCTCGGCGAGCACCTCGGTCTCCGCGCCGACTGACTCCACCCACGGCGCGCGGATGAAGACGCCCTCCACGGGCCCGTCTTCGATCCCCTTGACCTCGACCGCGGACTCGAAGGACTCGTTCTGGCGCCCGAAGGCGTTTCGGCGCACGATCATGTCGATACCGCCGATGGTCTCCTGACCCGAGCGCGGGTCGAGGATCTTGTCGGCGAGCATGATCAGACCCGCGCAGGTGCCGTAGACCGGCATGCCCGCGCGAACACGCTCACGCAGCGGCTCCATCAGCCCGAAGAGATGTGCCAACTTGGAGATGGTGGTGGACTCGCCGCCGGGAATGACGAGGCCGTCGACCTCGGCGAGCTCCTCGGGCCGCCGGACCGGCCTGGCCACGGCATCTGCCGCGGCCAGGGCGATCAGGTGCTCCCGGACGTCGCCCTGGAGGGCCAGGACCCCGATAAGGGGAGTGTTGCTCATGGGTGTTACCAGCCGCGGTTGGCGTAGCGCTCGGCCTCGGGGAGGGTGTCGCAGTTGATGCCGACCATGGCCTCGCCCAGGTTGCGGGAAGCGTCCGCGATGATCTTCGGGTCGTCGTAGAAGGTGGTGGCCTTCACGATGGCCGCGGCTCGCTTGGCCGGGTCCCCCGACTTGAAGATTCCGGAGCCGACGAAGACGCCCTCGGCGCCGAGCTGGCGCATCAGCGCGGCATCGGCGGGGGTGGCGACACCACCGGCGGAGAACAGCACGACCGGCAGCTTGCCGAGCTCGGCGACCTCCTTGACGAGCTCGTACGGGGCGCGCAGCTCCTTGGCGGCGGCGTACAGCTCGTTGTTGTCAAAGCCGCGCAGCTTGGCGATCTCGTTCTTGATCTGACGCAGGTGGCGCACGGCCTCCACGACGTTGCCGGTGCCGGCCTCGCCCTTGGAGCGGATCATGGCAGCACCCTCGGCGATACGGCGCAGGGCCTCGCCCAGGTTGGTGGCACCGCAGACGAACGGGGTGGTGAAGGCCCACTTGTCGGAGTGGTTGACCTCGTCGGCCGGGGTCAGCACCTCGGACTCGTCGATGTAGTCGACACCAAGGGACTGGAGCACCTGGGCCTCGACGAAGTGGCCGATCCGGGACTTGGCCATCACCGGGATGGAGACGGCCTCGATGATGCCCTCGATCATGTCGGGGTCCGACATCCGCGCGACGCCGCCGTCCTTGCGGATGTCCGCCGGCACCCGCTCCAGGGCCATGACCGCCACGGCACCCGCGTCCTCGGCGATCTTCGCCTGCTCGGGGGTGACTACATCCATGATCACGCCGCCCTTGAGCTGCTCGGCCATACCGCGCTTGACGCGGGCGGTGCCGGTCTCGGGGGACTGGGGCGTGGGAAGCGTGCTGGACACGATCGACCTCATTCGGGTTGTTGCGGTAGTGCTCCGCACGGTGCGGTGGTGTGTTCGGCACCCCCGGTGCGGGGACGCTCCGGATGAGGAAACAGGGCCGGCCCAGTCCACTGCAAGGGCCAATGGTGAGCGCGTGGCTCGTTTTCGGGAGACCTCGCTCTGCGGGGTGGCCGGGTTTCGCGGTGTCCCGCACCCGTGGTGCCCCGTCGCACGGGGCGCGGGGCGTCGCGGTGTTCCGCACCCCGTAGCGGTGGGCATGGGGGTCCCCCGGACGAAGTCTGGGGGAGCTTGAGGCCGGACACTCCGGCCGGCTGGGTGGTCGGTGTTGCCC
>NZ_JBHXFA010000256.1:0-6012 GCF_042724175.1 Streptomyces sp. NPDC127084 | reverse complement strand
CCCAAGCGAACCCCGAACTCCTGACCGACAGCGATGCCCCCACGTCACACCATCGAGCGATGGCAAGACCGACGAAACGCCACATCCCGCACTCTCAGCCCACCCCCATCCGCATACCTCACACACCACGGATACAGACAACACCCCCGGCCCATCAGGGACTTCGAAAAAGATCACTCTAACGAGCCGAAGCCAGTAAACAGCACCGCCCGCTCCTCGGCACTGACCATCTCACCCCGGCCCGTACGTCCCGACCGACCGCTGCGAGACTCCGAACAGCGCAGCCGCCTGCCGGTACGAGCCCACCCGGCCCGACTCCAGCGCAGCCACCGCCCGCAGCCGCAGCACCTCCTGCGCAGCCGGGCTCCGACCCTGGGCCCACCACCGGCCGATCCCACCCATGATCGACCCTCAAGATCTCCGGCTGTAGTACAAGCTGCCCAATCAAGCGACGTTGAGTACAGTTGGATTTATGGCCATCCTGAGCTGTCAAGTAAATGGATGCCGACTCAAGATTCCACTAAGCGTCATCCCAAAGTTGAGCCGGTGAAAGAAATGCAAGATGCAAAGAAGGCTACGCCCCGCATCGCAATCGTCGGAGCAGGGTTCTCCGGGACGCTGTTGGCAATACGCTTGCTGCAATTCGCCAGATGCCCCCTGGAAATTCTCATGCTGGAACGTGAAGCAGGGTCCCGTTTCGGCGGAATAGCCTTCGGGGAAGCTGCGACGAACTGGTATCACTTGCTCAATTTGCAGGCAGGTCGAATAACTTTGATGAGAGAGCATCCGGAAGATTTCCTGGAATGGGTGAACATGGAATCGGACCGCTCTAGGTGGCCCGATAGGTGGCATTCACGTAAATTCGATGTGAGTAGCCCGGTTCCCAGAAAAATCTACGGACAATATCTGGAAGATAGGTTGAAAGCTGCCCTTTCTGACACTCACCCAGGGGTTTCCCTGCAACAGATAGATGGCGAAGCAGTAAGCGTGCATCCGGAAAATGAGGGAGCGGGATACACCATCACTTACGCTAACGGAGAAAATGACCTTGCGGACTTCAACGTCCACCAAGTAGTTCTGGCAACAGGCCATCTAAGTCGACTGAAGGCTCACTTCTATTGCAACGTTGAGAGTTATAAAAATGTCATCCTTGACCCATATTCCCCGCACTCACAGAAGGATTTTGAGTCAATAGCACCTGAAGATGCCGTGCTGGTCGTCGGAGCCGGTCTGACCGCTTTTGACGCCATTAAGTCCTTGCTGTGCAGCGGACACAAAGGAAAAATTGCTATGTGTTCACGCAATGCCAACATGCACGGCGCTTATTCAGATAGCCACGAGCACGATATATGGCAGGTTCGACGACCCCCCTTCCTGGACGCCGAGAGCCTTACCGCAGAAGAAGTTGAGTCCGGGGTAAGGGAGGAGTATGCCTATCTGCTGAAGAACCCGCCGCCCGGATGCGCAGAGGAGGAGGCTGCTGATGTCTTCCCCGAACGCATCATGAAGGCGTGGGAACCATACGTTTCAGAGTTGATCACTAAAATGTCCTCCCATGATGTCCGTGAACTGCTGAAAAAATATCAGAGCCTCATATTCACCAACAGGACAAGCACAGTTTGCGAAATCGGAGGAACAGTATGGGAGCGCGTGCTTGGATCCGAGGGACAGCAGAAAAACATTACCGTCCTCGCAAGAGAGATAGTAGACATGCATCCCGCTGGAGAGAAGATCAGGATCACCTTCTCGGAGGGTGACGAGATCATAGTCGAGTGGGTTATTAACTGCCTCGGCAGTAACGTTAACTATGAAATTTCTGATCACCCGTTGTGGGACGATCTACTCCAAAGAGGATACATTCGTCCCCATTCTGTCACCGGTATGGGAATTGACGTCACTGCCCACGGACGGCTGGTCAAATCAGACGGGAAACCGGAATGTAATGTATTCTGTGTTGGCCCTATGCGCCAGGGGGATGAGCTGGTACGCCACGGACGGTTGGGCGCCTTTGTATATAGTATCGGAACTCTGCGTAACCAATGCTTCGATACGGCATTGGAAATGCTGCGCTCTCTTGAGTTCGACACAAATAAGAGCGCTCATCTTGAGGGACGGTCGTCAATTGACGACATCTGCGATTGGATCGTGATACTAGCCAAAACCCAATGGGTTACCATGTCCGATCCTGCCGGCCTTACCGAGCATCTTAAGATTTTCTCCGAAGAAACCCTTTACCCCTTGAAGGTTGCGTACCTGCGGGCTCATCACCGTGCCGACCGAGAAGAGTACCGAGCCGCTGTTGGAGATTGCATGTCCGAGTTGCGAAAGTGGATTTCGAGCAACGAACGCCAATCGAGTACACAAGAGGTGGAAATGCTTTGCAGGACGCTGGAAAAGACGGTGGAGGAATATTCAGTAGATTGCTTGTGTGATATCAGCAAGCTCGCGACTTGGCAATCCGAGTACGGCTCTCAAATACACTATGCACCGACGGAAAGCGTCTCCCGTGAGATCGCCGAATGAGAGATCCATTCTCTCCAACCTCTTTTTGGTCAGGCACGGCGAATCAACCTGTAATTCGGTGCATCGCATTGCAGGCCAGAAGGATGCCCCCCTCAACCCCTTGGGCAGGGCCCAAGCAGAGAAAATTCGAGAAAAGCACGAGTCAGAGAAGGTCGATCGATGCTACGTTTCACCGCTTTCGCGTGCACACGAAACAGCAGAGATCATATTCAGCGGGAGGGCGACGACTATATCGGTTGACGATCGTCTAATAGAGCGAGATTTCGGGAGTTACACTCTGCATAGCAAGGCGCTCCTGCAGAGAAAATTCGGAATCGTCGAATATGAACGCGCCATGAATTCAGACAGTTGGTCAATGCGCGGCGGCGAAAAGATTGATTTTTTCAAAAAGCGCATTCAAGAATTTTACGAACATGAAGTTCTCCCGGCCCTTGAATCCGGACTACGTGTCTGCGTGGTGTCACATAAGTATGTAATTGAACTTATATGTAGATTTATTCTTCATCGTAATGACGCATATGACCTTCGTCTCCCTAATTCAGAGATGATCCGAGGAGACCGCATATCGAAGTATGTGAGACATGAACAAGAGAAGCCAAATATGGCTCGTGATTGGACGGTCGTTCACCATCCCCTGCTGTTCTGTATCGCATTGACTCTCGGGTTCTTCCTGAATCTACTGGGCCTCCGCGCATCAATTTCTCCTTATTTCTTCGGCGCGTTGCTGATTGCATCCACCACAATAACAATGAGTCGCATAGAGCTGGAAAATCTACGAGCATTTATTCGTAGTCACAGCATAATAAAGATGGTTGCGGTTCGCTATGTGGCTCTGCCAGTTATCCTAGCGCTCATTCTCCGCTCTTGGGGGCCGAGGTCGAGCGAAATAATACTGCTTTTGCTTTTGGTCATTTCGGCCCCAAGCTCCATGGTTACGCCGACTTTGAGCCGTTCTCTAGGCGGGATGATTCTTCCTTCGTTCTCTGTTGTTTTGCTGTCTTCGCTCGTTTCCCCTTTCATACTGGCCATAGTTTTGAATCTTACCCGGATGGATGATCTAGTCGCAGTGTTTGCTACCAGCGTATGGGCCTCTGGTGGCATAGTGTTGGCTGCCTACTTCTGCGTACTGAGATTCAGGGCGCGATCCCCTATTCGAGTAGCGAAATTTGGGGAACGTAATGCCTATATTTCAGTGATGCTCCTTGTGGTCTTTATTGTCTTTGTCATGCTAAAACTTGATATTTCCACCTTCCGTACAGACTTGCCCCTGGCGATTGGCTTCGCAGTATCCCTGAGGCTGATTTCTGCGCTTTTTAAGCGTAGAAACAATGTGGGAAGCATGGATGATTACATTGCAATGTCATACCCAAACATGTTTGCCGTCATTATAATTGCCTCCGTATTGGGGAATGTTGATCTGGAGCAGTTGGCCATTTGGACTTTGCTTTCAACTTTCACATTGTCCTTCGTTGATGCTTGGTATGTTGGGCGCCTTGTCATACCTGCCTCTGATACTCGGTGGGCCGTTGCTCTCTCACTGCCACGGCAGCTGTACTGATCTTTGAGGCCGTGGTTGACGAGTTGGCTGTCGGCGGCATACCAGGAGCCTTTTTCACGTGTAGATCATGAGGGTGAGAAGGGCTGCGGAGAATGACGACAGCCTGTTCGGGCTGATCCGGGCGTGACGGAGGATGCGCCACTGCTTGATCCTTGAGATGGTCCGTTCGACCGGGGCGCGGAGTGCCGCGTGGACCTGGAAGTTGACGCCCTCACGACGGACCTTGCCGGAGTAGTGGCCTTCGGCCTGTACACGGTCGGTTTCGGCGACGGTGCCGTCCAGCAGTACGTATCCGTCGCCATGGTAGCGGGTGAGGGCCTCGGCGAGGGACGGCGCGGACGTGCCGAGCAACTCGATCGTGTCGTTCACGTAGCGCCAGGCCGTGGCCACGCTGATGGAAATCCGGCGGTGATCTGTTCAAGAGTGTCGTGCTTGTGCAGGTGTTGCGTCCTGAACGCGTGAAGGAGTTGGTAGTAGGACACCTTCCAATTGCGGTGCTGTGTGGAAGATGAAGGATTTTTGGCCCTTCGGAGCCGCCCTGCGGGGGCCCCTATGGTTTTGGTCAAGGAAATCGGGTCTGCGTTGTGAGGGTGTGGCGGGCAGGATGGCGGGGTGGCTGATCTGCTGTGGGATGACGTCAAAGGCTTCTTCGATCCCGACTTGATGGGGTCGTTGCCGGACGTGTTCGTTCCTGAGATTTCGGCAGAGGACTGGCAGGCCGTCCTCGACCTCGTCGGCGCGAGCGGCTGGAAGCACCAGTATTCCGAAGGAGAGACGGTGCTTACGGTGCCTCGGGCGGAGGCAGTGCTGTCCCGTTCGGCTGACGCTGAGTGCCCGCGGTTGCGGGTATGGCCGACTGCTGACGTGCTGGTGATCTTCCGCTTGTATTCGGTGGAGGAGATCGACTTCGATGTTGACCTGCGGGAACTCCAGGGCCAGGAGCGACTCGACATGTTCTGCGGTTTCCTGCAGGTGCTCGGGCGACGGTTGGGCAAGCCGGTGCTGATGGATCCGGAGGGCGGCGACGACAGTCATCCCGTGCTCGGGTTCGATGTTGAGAGCGATCGTGTTGTTCTCCTGGCCGAACCGCCCGTCAGTTGACCCCTGGCGTCGGCGGCGGGTCGTAGAAGGTGCCGTCGCGAAGCATTGCGAAGAGCACGTCGGCTCGTCGGCTTGCGAGACAGAGCAGGGCTTGGGTGTGGTGCTTGCCCTGACTGATCTTCTTGTCGTAGTAGGCCCGGGAGGTCGGGTCGGCGAGAGCTGCGAACGCGGAGAGGAAGAAGGCCCATTTGAGCTGCTTTCCTCTCCGGGAGGGCTGTTCGCCACGGATTGACGACCCTGAGCTGCGGGTCGCCGGGGCCAGACCCGCGTAGGCGGCGAGGTGGGCGGCGGAGGGGAACGAACTGCCGTCGCCGACGTCGATGAGGATCCTGGCTCCGGTCCTGACGCCGATCCCCGGCGCGGACGTCAGGACCTTCGAAAGAGAGTGGCTCTCCAGCCGTTCCTCGATCCTCGCGGCCAGGAGGTACGGGTCGAAGGCGTTCGCCGATGCCTGCCACCAGGCCGGGATCCTCCGATCCATGGGAGCGGTCGGCACCTCCGCGGACAACGCCGCCGCGGAGTCGTTCTTCGCCTCGCTCAAGCGCGAAATCCTTCCCGGCCGGCGTGGGTGGCCGACCGCACGAGCCGCCCGCCTCGCAGTCTTCCGCTGGCTCGGCTTCTACAACCACCAGCGCAGGCCTCCACGATCGGTTACCTCGCGCCGGTCGCCTTCGAACAGAGATCAACTACGCTGGCCATCGCTGCATGACAACCGGTGTCCACAATCAAGGTGGAAGCCCCGTCCGGACCCAACCCGTAGGCGGCGCGCAGGCCGGGGTTGAGGATGGTGACCAGCTGGTCGAGCTCCACGGTCAGGGCCGTGTGTTCCT